>JAFSZJ010000054.1 GCA_017458965.1 Kiritimatiellia bacterium
CGTCACGGACAGCTCCATGACCTGCCCCGAAAGCGCGTACGCGCGGCCGCGGCCAAGCCGCGCGCCCATCCTGAGGCTCTCCATGAAGGCGAGCCACGCAGCCGCCCACCACTTGCGAGACTTCTGCGTGCGCGTCACCTGCGCATGAAGTCCGCCCCGCACCGGGATCGGCACCCTGGCTATGAAGGGATTGCGTCCCTTGACATGCCTCTTCTTCGCGCTCATGGCTCGTCCTCCTCCGCGAATTCGGTGGCGGACGACGACAACGCGACAATCGAGCGCAGCTGGTCTGCCGAGAGCTTGGACAGCCACCCGTCGCCGCTTCCGACTATCTCCCCGGCGAGCATGCTCTTGCCGGATATGAGCTCGTCGATGCGCGATTCGAGCGTGCCGTCGCAGATGAAGGTGTGTACGAAGACCGTCTTGTCCTGTCCGATGCGGTGGGCGCGGTCCGTCGCCTGGTTCTCGACCGCCGGGTTCCACCAGCGGTCGAAGTGGAAGACATGGTTCGCCCTTGTGAGGTCGAGTCCGGTTCCGCCAGCGCGTATGGAGAGGATGAAGACCGGCGGACCGTCCTCGCGCTGGAAGCGGGACACCATCGCGTCGCGCTCGCGGATGGGCGTCGAGCCCTGTAGGAACGGGATGTCAACCCCAAGCCGCGCTCGGAGATGGCGGCGGAGCAGATCGCCCATGACGGCGTACTGCGTGAAGACGAGCGCACGTTCGCCGCCGGCGATCACCTCGTCCAGAAGCTCGTCCAGACGCCTGACCTTCCCCGACCGCGATGCCGCAAGCGGATCGGCCGACGGCGCCCCTGCGGCCGGCGGCGCGGCCGCGGCCTCGCGGGCGAAGTAATGCTCTGGGTGGTTGCATATCTGCTTGAGGCGTGTGAGAAGGGCGAGGACGTTGCCGCGACGCGAGCGCGTTGCGGGGCCGGAGAAAACGCCCTTGGCGTCGCGCACCTCCGCCGCGTAGAGCGAAGCCTGTTCCTTCGTGAGCGGGCAATAGACCTTCTCCTCGATGCGCGGCGGAAGGTCCGAGATGATCTCCTTGTCGGTCTTCAGACGGCGGAGGATGAACGGCGACACGATCCTCTTAAGCGCAGAGCGCGCCGAGGTGTCGGACGACAGGCTTATCGGACGCAGGAACCTCTCCGCGAACGCGGCGCGCGGAGGAAGCAGCCCGGGGTTTAGGAAGTCCATTATCGCCCATAGGTCGCCGGCGCCGTTCTCGATCGGAGTGCCGGTAAGCGCTATGCGCAGCCTCGCGCGGAGGGCGCGGGCTGTGCGCGACTTGCGCGTCGCCGGGTTCTTGATGTTCTGCGCCTCGTCAAGCGCGGCGACCGCCCATGTGACGTTCTGGAACGCCGCGAAGTCGGATGAGAGAAGCCCGTAATCGGCTATCGTCACATCATGCGCCAGCGCCTCGCGCTCAAAATCCCTTTTGTCGCGTGGACGGTCGTGGCCATGGAAGATCCACGAGGTGAGCGACGGCGCGAACCGCGCCAGCTCCCTCTGCCATTTCGTCATTATCGACATCGGGCAAACGACGAGTATCGGCCCGCCGACGCCTTCATCGCGCATGTGCAGGAACATGGCGATCGCCTCGATCGTCTTGCCGAGTCCCATGTCGTCCGCGAGGCACGCCCCGAAACCCCAGCGGGCGAGGAAGGCCAGCCATGACAGCGCCCGCCCCTGGTAAGGACGCAGCTCGCCTGCGAGCGACGCCGGCTGCGGCACCTCGCCCATGCCATCGCCGCTGCGGAGTCCTGCGACGAGCGAGGCGAAGGCCTTGTTGCGCTCTACACGTGACACGTCCACCGCGATGTCGGCACCGTACGCCCCCGATGCCGAGAGATGGACCAGCCGCCTGACCGTCAGCTCCTCGCCTTCCAGTGCGCGGAGTCGCTCCGCGGCGGCGGCGAGACGGGCGCGGTCGGCATATAGCCAGCGCGAACGCCACCTTACGAGCGGCTTGCCGGACGCGAGCAGTTTTTCGATGTCCTCGCGGGTAAGCGTCGCGTCGCCAAGCGCGACCTCCCATTTGACATCCACGACCGTGTCGAGCGAGAAGGCGCCTTTGCCGGCAGCAGGGAACCTCGCCGACACGGCACGGATTGCGAGGCGCGTCGCGTCGCGCTCGCCGCGTCCGTCTGCCGATGGCGAGGGCGTCCACCACGAAGGCGAGAAGACCCCGAACCCGGCGGCCTTCAGAAGTGGCGCCTGCTCGCGTAGGAACAACGTCACCTCAGTCGAGTCCAGCGGGACAGATGACTCCGTGTCGAGTTCGTCCTCCAGCAGCGCCGGACAAAGGGCGGACGCCTGGCCAAGCGAGATCAGAAGGTTCTCGCGCGTCGCCGCGTCGAAGCGGGCCAGGTTGGCTGGCGTGAGAGGAATAGCATCGCCCTCGCCCACGGCGACCGGATCAAGCCGCCAGATCGGGCGCTCCGAGGCGCGGCTGGTCGGCTCCCGCAGACGGAAGCCGAGGTGGAGCCCGTTCAGAGTCGTGTATAACGGACGTCGCCATTCGGCGAGGACTTCCGCGAAAGCGTCCGTCTCCTCTCGCCGCTTCCAGCGAATGAGGCCCGACGAGGAACGAAGCGATGCAAGGAATGCGGAATGGAGGTCGTGGAATGATCCGCGTGATGCGTGGAGGCGCGAAAGCGGAGTCGTCACGGAATGGCGGACGATCGCGTCCACCGCATCCTCGAAGAACCTATGCGCGCTTGAAGCCGTCGACCCAGTGCCGGAAGCGCCCATGCCAAGATGACAGAAGGCCGATTGCGGAACGTCGGGGACGATGTTTTCCAGGCGTCGGGCGTCGGCGCGGTCAAGGACTGGAAGCCAGCGGCTGCGGCCGTCCTCGATGGCGGGCGCGACGCGCTGCCGGGCCACGACGGCGCCCGCGAGTCGCCACAGGCGGGCGAGAGCGGCAAGGTCGCGTCCTGCGCGGACCCCGCGTGCCAGCGCCTCGCATGGGTCGTCCACGCGGGCGCAGATGGCGAAGAGCGATGCGGCTTCCGGGAAGGACAGCGGTAGCGTCGTCACCGTCCATAGGCGCATGACGCGGCCTCCGGGGTCAAGCTCCCAATCCATCGGCATCAGATCCATGCGCGAGGGCACGGGCAGGTCGCCGGCCGTCGGCAGCGCGATGGCGGCGAGTCTAGCATGGCGCATGCGCGATTCGCGCGACGACCCGGCGAACGCCGTGACAACCGATGCCAGCGCCGACGCCGTGGCGTCGAACGGCGAACGCGGCGGATGCCCCCCGTCGGACGCCGATGCCGCCTTTGCGACCTCGGCGCGCGTCGCGGACGGCAGCGTCTCGCCCCAGATGTGGAGCCGCCCATCAGTCCAGTTGCCGTGTACTACGAGCATCGCGGGGCGGCCATGCGCCTATTCCTGGAACACGTAGATGATAGGATGGGCCGGAAGGAGGGCGCGCACCGTCGGCATGATCGCCGCAAGCGTGGTCTCCTTCGGCGCGAAGGCGAGGATGACGGGCATGCGCAGGTTGGCCGGAAGCGACGCATCGCCTCTGGTGATCGTCTCGGCCGCCTCCTCGGGCGTCTTTACGAAGTGGTCCTTGGTCGTGAGGCGAGGATCAAGCGAGTTCTGGTCCGACCAATCCTCGATCGTCTGGACGAGGCGGACGGGCGCGCCGTTGGTCGCCGAAAAATGCGCCTCCCACGGCTGGGCGATGCGCTGTTTCGGATCGCGCCAGCTCTCGTTGGGGATGAAGCCCTTGTAGAAGAAGCCGTTCGCCGGGGGCGGGCCTATGCGTACGTCGCCGTCAGACTCGCACTTCTCAAGAAGCTTCGCGAGCACCCCTGCCTGAAGGACGGTGAGGTTCTCTCCGAACGAGACCTCCAGATAGGGGTCGAAGCCCGCCGCCGTCATGTCGTGGAGGTTCTTCAGAAAAGCTGGGATCTCGATGCCGGAGTCTGCGACTACGCGACCGTTGAGGTTGGAGAATACGGTCTTTAGCGGAGTGACGCGCGGCTTGCCGTCGGCTCGCCTTATGGGTCTGAAGCGGATCTCGTACTTCTCGAAAGGCTTGAACGGCGCATCGGCCGCGAGTACGAAGCGCTCATAGACCTCGGACTGGTTGGAGACGACCGGCGTGTCAAGGACGCTCTGCGGCTCGTTGTATGTGGCGAGGATCGAGTTCGGCGCGACCGTGTCCGCCAGGCGGCGCCCGGCCTTGTCCTGCGGGTCGTCGGGCGAACCGCAATAGACGAAGCCGTCCCAGGCCGGGGCCTTCCCTGCGGCGCGATCGATCATGTACGACTGGATCGGGCGCCATGCGGTGTTCGTGCCGTCAAGCTGGCGGATGTCGATGGCCACCCTCTCACCGATGGCCCAGAAGCGCATCTTCGAAGTATCGACGTTCGTGCCGCGAGGCAGACCGAGCGATTCAAGCGCCTCCGCCACGTCACCCGGCTTGGCGAAAGTGCGGAAGGCAGCCTCGTAGTCGCGGTCGGAAAGTTCCCCGATTATCGGGAACTCGACCGTCGCGCCCGGGGCTATGTCGCACGCTTCGGCGAGGATCGTCACAGTGTCAGCCGCCTTGTCCGCGACGAGACCGCGACGCCACACAACGTTCGACGACGCGGCAGCCGCATCGCGACCCCATGTCTCGGCGAAGGCGAGAGTCGCTTTCTGCGTCTCGTTCGTCTCGAAGATGTTAGCCAGGGCGCACTGCGCCGCGACGACACCACTGGCTATAAAAATCCTCGCGTTCATGCTGGGCACTCCTCCCGTTAAGGCAATTTGCAACTTAATTGTAAATTATATCCTACAGATCGGTTCTGGACGATCGTACCATGTGCAAGCCTATGGCATAGAGCGGAATGTCCTTCAGGGCGTCGCCATCGCCGTATGGACGGAGCGATGTTCTAATGGACAATAGCGGCTTGAAAAGATCACGATAGACTTTGAGGCTTTTCGCCTTTGTGTTTATTCCGGCCTTGGCCTCTATGGGGACTACTGAGGAACCCGCCTGCACGAGGAATTCCACTTCGGCGTTGCCGGAGTCGGATGTCCAGTAGAACGGCTTATTGCCGCAGGCGACAAGCTCCTGTAGAACAAATTGTTCCGTCATTGCGCCTTTGAAATTGGTGAAGAGCGCGTCACCATCGAGAATAGTCTGCGCGGCGACCCCTGACATGGCTCCCAGAAGACCCACATCATGCATATAGAGCTTGAATGCGGAGAAGTCCTGATAGGAGAACAGCGGTATCCGTGGCGGTGATACGCGGAAGACTTGGCGAATCATCCCTGCATCATCGAGCCACTGCAAGGCAGCCTCGTATTCTCGGGCGCGTGCGCCGCTTTTCAGCGCCGAGTAAATGAACTTTCTGTTCTCCTTGGCGAGCTGTGCCGGAACATTCCTCAACAAAAGGCGTATCTTAGCCAGGAGCTCTGCTGGCGCATGCTTCACAAAGTCCGCGTCGTACGCGGAGAGTATTTCATTCTGTATTCTGCGCACCGCGGAATAGTCGCCTGTTTCCGAAAACTCCCCTACGGCTTCTGGCATCCCACCCGTGAAAAGGTATTTGCGAAGAAGATCCACGAAATCGTCGTGCATTGAGTCGATCAGTTTCCTGTCTTCGGTTTCAAGGGCATTCAGAAGAAACTTGTTGCCGACTGCCCTGATGAATTCAGAGAAGGACATTGGGCACACATCGAGGAAACTCACCTTACCGACCGGAAATGAGCCCTTCTGACGATCCTGACGCTTGTCACCGGACTTCCCCATCGCCAACCCCAGAAGTGATCCGGCGACAATAACGGCCAGCTCTGGCATCTCCTGATTGATGTACTTGAGCGCGTTAAGCGCCTTGTGGGATTCCTGTATCTCGTCGATGATAAGAAGCGTCTTGCCAGGTATGATCTCTTGTCCGGTCGTCGCCTGGAAGAGATCAATAATCGTCTTTGGACGTATGTCGGAGTTGTCAACGCGCTTGCGCAATGTGTCAAGTTCCTGCAAATCTACTTTGACATGGTTGCCGGGATAGCATCGCTTGGCGAAAGCGTCCATCAGCCATGTCTTGCCAACTTGTCTTGCGCCCATGAGAATGAGCGGCTTACGTTTGCGACTTGAGTTCCAATCGATGATTTTCTGTAGAACGTCCCGTTGCATTTCGCCCTCGACGACACTAATCCTACCACAACCTGATCACATTATTCCATCGAAAAATGTGATGATCTCTCACATTATTCCATCGAAAAGTGTGATTGGGCCAAGCGCAAAGTAGAGTTTTGCCGATCTAGATTTCAAAAAGGCGGCTCGCAGGTATGAGGTAGTCGAACCAGCCTTCGGCCTGCACCGTCGGCGATAATTCCCCATCATAAACAAGTGCGGTCCGGACGGATGTGCCATGGCGAAGGGCAAGCCGCTCGACCTTTTGGGCGACTTCGTTTGCAATGCCAGGGCCGATCTCGCGGCGGCGCTTGATCTCTACCACGCAGACCGACCGTTGCGTCTGATATAGAAGGTCGATCTGGACGCCATTGCCGGCCTTGCCTCTCGCGACCTTTCGCCATGGTGCGGCGGAGAGGACAAGTGCCCCGTCGAATCCCACGAGCGGAGCGAGGCGCGCCGCGTTGTTGAGAACAAGATTCTCGAATTGGAGACCAAGGACCGACTCCCAGCCCGGCAGTTGCTCCAGTGACGAAAACCGGAAAAGACCACGTTCGATGGCATGGGTGTGCGGCAGCACGAACCGAAGGAAAAAGCGCGTGTAGTTGTCGGAAAGCCGATATGTCTCGGCACGGGCGGGAAGTCCGGTCTGCGGATTGAGACCGCTGTCGCGTGCCACGAAACCCGCCTGCTCTAGCTCGCTCAGCCAATCTCCAAGATGTCCGTTGCGCTCCTGTTTCAGAGCGTCGGCGATTTCGGAGAGGCTTTTGGCGCCATTGGCAAGCGCTTCAAGAATGGACTGGCGGTCATCGGCGCGGCGCCCGAAGAGATCACCGAATACCTGCCTGAAGTCACGGAAAAGGATTCCTTCCGGCGTGAAGAACAAGTCCCTTATGTTCGCCTCGGCCGAGAACTCCGGACGGATTTCCTCAAGATACTTCGGAACGCCGCCTGTCACTGAAAGCAGATCTAGCTTTTCACGCACGGAGAGCCGTCCGGCACGGGCTCCCCACAGCTTGACGCAGTCACTTGGTGGAAGTTCGCGCAGGACGAGATCGAGGGAGTCGCGTCCGACAAAGCCTGTGCCGGACAGAATGTTTTCGGCAATCCAAGCCGAAACAGAGCCGCATAGGACGACTATCAGCTTGGCATGGCGCTTGAAGAGGATGTCCCAGGCGTTTTTGAGCTTCCCCGGGAAGTTGGCGTCCTTGCCGCCCATCCAAGAGATTTCATCTAGAAGGATGATCGTGCGTTCGCCGTCGCGGATTGCGGCGTCGAGCGCCCTGAATGCATCGGACCAGTCGGCGAATGCGGTCTTTGGCCCGCCCGTCTGCGCTGCAAGTTGGCCAGCGAACTCGCGAAGCTGGTCTGTGTTCGTCTGTCCGGGTGCGGGCGGAAGCCCTGCAAAACGAAGGAGGCGCTTGGCCGTGCGCCGAGCGAACTCCTCGACAAGTGTGCTCTTGCCTATGCGCCGGCGTCCGCGGCAGGTCACTAGAGACGGGGTCTTCTTCTGCCAAAGTCCCGAAAGCCGCGCAAGTTGCTCTTCGCGCCCTATGAAGGTTTCCATGCTTTTTATTATCACAGAGGACGCCAAGGATTGCAAGCCAAAACGGGCACGAAATCTCAAAAACGCGATTTTCGTGCCCGTTTTGCAGATGCGTCGTCAGGGCAGCATCTGGGCGATGCGTTCCTGGATGGCTGGTATGTCCTCAAGCCGTATCTGCGGATCGAGGATGCGGAAGGCGTCGCCGGTGGCCTTGTGCTCGTAGAAGCGCATGACACCGTTCTCGACCGGCACTGCGCTGCGTTCGATCAGCTGCTTCTTCCTCTCGAGCATCACGGCCAAAATGTAGATCACGCCAATGTTCTCGGGGTCGCCGACATCTACCAGACGGCGGAGGAGGTCCTCGGCCGTCTCGCGGGCTATGGGATCCTTGGGCTTGGCATCGGCGGACTTGGTGAAGACGCCCTGCCACTGCCCGAATGGCGCCGCAGGTGCGCCGTCTGCGCATTGCTGGCACACATCGCGACGCTCGTACCCTTCTCCGCCGTCCTCGGCGGGATAGAGCCCCGAGACTATCCTCTCGCCGGCCTCGAACGCCTTTCCGCAGATGGAGCAGGCATCGCCCTGCGACCTGATGTTCCATTCGCGCGCCATGACTTGCTCAGTCCCCTCCCTTGCCACGCACCTGGGCAAGCAGCGTCGCCGCGAACACTAGAACGCAGCCCATGAACTCCCTCGCGGAAAGCCGTTCGCCAAGGACCGCCCAGCCGCAGAGCGCCCCGAACACCGACTCGGTGCTCATGACAATCGCCGCGACGGCCGGCTTAAGGTGCTTCTGAGTCACCACCTGCAGCGTGTAGGCGACGCCGCTGGACAGGACGCCGACATACAGCAGCGGCATCGCGCACTTCATGATGCCGTTCCACCTCGGCTCCTCGAACAGCAGCATGGGGATCGCGGCCAACGCGGCGCAGACGACGAACTGCGCGAAGTTGAGAAGGATGTTGTCGATGCGCTTCGCGAAACGGTCTATCGCCATTATGTGGAACGCGAACGTGAACGCGCACGCGCACTCCCAAAGGTCCCCCTTGCAGATCGTCTCCCCTGGCTTGATGCATAGCAGGTACATGCCGAAGACCGCGCAGGCCACGCCAAGCCACAGGAGCCACGAGGTCCTTTTGCCGACCAAAAGACCGAGGAGCGGCACGATAAGGATGTACTGCGCCGTGATGAAGGCCGCCTTGCCGGCGGTCGTGTACTTCATCCCGATCTGCTGGAAGAGAACTGGTATGACGAGGAAGGTGCCGCAGACCAAGGCGCCGATGGCCAGATCGCGGCGCGCCGGGCGGGTGGCGAGCTGGCGGACGGTCCCCGCCTTTCCGATCGTCAGGATCACCGGCAGCATGGCGATGCAGCCGATCACGCTCCTCATGAACGCGAACGTGCACGGACCGATGTCGTCCATCCCCATCTTCTGGGCGACGAAGGCGCTGCCCCAGATGAAGGCGGCGGCCATCATGAGGAGGCTGTATTTGGCGTCGCGGAACATCGTTTCGGGGATGGTGGATTGGTATTGCGCCGGGCTGGCGGGGTTCGCGGACAGGGCCTTTACGAATCCGGCGGCCGGTCGCAATGCGCGGCCAGCCGCCGGTCTTCGCGGGACATGCCGCTATTCGTCCTCGATCTTGAGCTCGTCCTGGCGGGCGGCGACGATCTTTTGCGAGATGTTGCCCGGGACTACGTCGTAGCGCGCGAGCTCCATCTCGAAGCTGCCGCGCGAGCCGGTGAGGCTGCGGAGCTGCGCCGGGTACTGGAAGAGTTCGGCCATCGGCACCTCGGCGGTGACGACCTGCATGCCGTCGTCCATCTCCATGCCGAGGACGCGGCCGCGGCGGTGGTTGAGGTCGCCGGTGATCGCGCCCATGTAGGTGTCGGGGATCGTGATTTTCACGGTCATGATCGGCTCGAGCAGCGTGGGCTTGGCCTGCGCCATCGCCTCGCGGAAGGCGCGGGACGACGCGATCTTGAAGGCGACTTCGGAGGAGTCGACCGGGTGGAAGGAGCCGTCATAGACCTCGACCTTGACGCCCTGCACCGGATAGCCGGCGACGGCGCCCTTGAGGAGACCTTCCATGAGGCCCTTCTGGACGGCCGGCATGAAGTTGCCGGGGATCGAGCCGCCGACGGTCTTGTCGACGAACCACTCCTCCTCGCCCTCGGCCTTCGGCATGACGCGGAGATAGACCTCGCCGAACTGTCCGTGGCCGCCGGTCTGCTTTTTGTGGCGGTAGTGGCCCTCGCCCTTGCCAGTGACGGTCTCGCGGTAGGCGACCTTCGGGACTGTCAGATCGACGTTGACGTTGGACTGGAGCTTCATCAGCGCGACCGCGACGTCGATATGGACGTCGCCGAGGCCCTTCATCACGATCTCCTTGGTCTCCTCGTCCTTGACGAAGTGGAGGGTCGGATCGCTGTCGGAGAGACGCTTCATGGCGGTGCCGAGCTTGTCCTCGTCGGCCTGCGTCTTGGCGTGGACGCTCATCAGCATGACGGGCTGCGGGTAGTCGATGTCGGGCATGACCGTCGCGGTGCCGACGGCGCAGAGGGTGTCGCCGGTGTGGACGTCCTTGAACTTGGGGATGGCGACGATCTCGCCGGGGCCGGCGCTCTCGACCGGGACCTGCTTGCGGCCGAAGACCTGGAGCAGGGACGACGCCGTTTCCTTCGAGCCGGTGGTGTTGTTCTGGAGCGCCATGCCGGGGGTGATCGTGCCGGAGAGGACGCGGATGTAGGAGAGCTGACCGACGAAGGTGTCGATGGCCGTGCGCCATACTTGGGCCACGAAGGGCGCGGCCGCGTCGGCCTTGACCTCGTTGCCGTCCTTGTCGGCGAACTTGCGGGCGCCGGGGGCGGGGAAGAGGCGGCAGACGCTGGAAAGGAAGGCGTCCACGCCGTCGCCCTGGAGGGCCTTGACCACGTAGATGGGGTGCGTCGAGCCGGAGGCGACCGCGTCGCGGAGGCCGCCGCGGATCTCGTCGGCGGAGAGGGTGCCTTCCTCGAAGTACTTGTTCATGAGCTCTTCCGAGCTCTCGGCGGCGGACTCGGCGAGGGCCGTGTAGGACTCCTCAAGCTCGGCGGGGACCTCGCCCATGTCGAGGATGTTGGCGACGCCGTCTGCGGCGGGGACGGTCAGCGGGCAGCAGCCCGTGCCGAAATGCTCGCGGATGGCGGCGACGGTCGCAAGGAAGTCGGTGTTTTCCTTGTCGAGACCGGTGACGACGAAGGCGACGGTGCTGACGCCGTAGGCCTTGCAGGTATGCCAGGCGCGGATGGTGCCCGCCTCGATGCCGGAGGCCGCGTCGACGGCGATGACGATGGCGTCGGAGGCGCGGACGGCGCCGCGGACGGCGCCGTAGAAGTCGGGGGCGCCGGGGGTGTCGATGAAGGCGAGGCGGTACTCGGTGTCGCCGGCCTTGTAGTTGCCCATGAAGGAGTTCGCGAAGATGGAGATCTTGCGCGACTTCTCCTCGTCGTTTGTGTCGGAAATGCTGGTGCCTGCATCGACGGAGCCGAGCCTGTCGTTCAGGCCGAGCTTGAACGCGATGGCGTCGGTAAGCGTCGTCTTTCCGCTGCCGCTATGTCCCAGTATCGTGAAGTTCCTTAAGTTGGATGCCGGCACCGTGCCCATCTTCTATGCTCCTTGGAGTTTGCGTTTAGAGGTTCGTTGACCCATCCCGCGAAGGAGACCCCTTCGCGAGTTTCGGTTGATTTTGCCATAGCGCCCGACCGTTGGCAAGACAAATGTGACATCAGGTGTGCTACACTTCCGCCATGACCATCAGCGAGATCCAGGCCAGGAAGCGGATAACCCTGTCCTTTGAGGTCTTCCCCCCGAAGACCGACACAAGCCTGTCGGCGACCATCGATGTCGCCAGGCAGCTCGACAGCCTTGGGCCGGATTTCATTTCCGTGACCTGGGGCGCCGGAGGCACCACCGCCGGGCGCACCGTCGAGATATCCCAGCGAATCGCCGCGCTTGGGCGTCCGGCGCTCGCGCACCTGACATGCGTCGGCTCCACGCCTGAAACCGTGGCCTCGACCATGACCTCGCTCAAGGCGGCGGGAGTCGAGAACGTCCTCGCGCTGCGCGGCGACTTCCCGGCCGACGCGACTTCGCGCGAGCTCCATCCTTCGCTGCGCCACGCTAGTGACCTGTGCGCGATCCTAAAGAAGGAAGGGTTCTGCGTCGGCGCGGCATGCTATCCGGAGGGACACCCCGAATGCGCCAACCGCGACGAGGACATCGACAACATGGTGGTCAAGGCCGAGGCAGGCGCGGATTTCCTCGTCACGCAGATGTTCTTCGACAACAACATGCTCTACAGCTACCTCTACAGGCTGCAGAAGCGCGGCGTCCGTCTGCCGGTCCACGCGGGCATAATGCCGATCGTCAACGCGAAACAGGTTGCCAGGATGGTGCGCCTTTCCAACGCCTACGTCCCGGCGAAGCTCCTTTCATTCTGCGACAAGTTCGCGGACAACCCCTCCGCCATGAGGCAGGCGGGCATCGCGTACGCGACGGACCAGATAATCGACCTCATCTCGAACGGCGTCGGCGGAATCCACCTCTACACGATGAACAAGCCCGAGGTGACGCGGGACATCATCCGAAACGTGGACGCCATCATCGGCGCCGTCAATGCGTCGTAGAGGCGGGGGTTTGAGCCGCCTTGGTGTCTGAGGTCCTGCGCCGCGGCGTGAGGCCGGGCAGGCATGCAAGGCCGATGAACCATATCAGCGTGTTGGCGACGCTGCGGAACGGCAGGTCGAGCGTGCTGTGCATTGCCATGGCCGCCGCAGCCGCCATGACGCCCCATGCGCATGGCGACACGCTGCCCAGCCATGTCCGCCGCCGCATGGTCCTTAGGTCGACCTCCCGCCTGCCCATTATGACGCCTATGAGGCCATGGACGATCAGCACGATGGCCATGGCCAGCATCAGGCCGAAGCCGATCATGCCATGCTCGCAAAGGAACTGTATGGCGTCGTTGTGGACGTTCGCTCGGCCATGCCCAAGAAGGGCGTCCCACTTCTCCTCGGGCCAGTAGAGACCTATGTAGCGCCTGAACCCCCATCCGCCGACGCCTGTCCAGGGGTAGTCCTGCCAGATGTCCAGGGCGCCCTGCGCGAGCTCCTTCCTGTCGCCGGCGTATATCGACGACGAGAAGTTTGACCAATCCACGGTGTCCAGCTCGGCCTTGAGCGGCGACCCCGGCGTGACGGCGAGTATCGTCGCGCATACCGCGATGAAGAAAGCCACGGCCGCAGTCGCGAGGAGGCGCGGACGCGACACGCGCGAATAAAGGTAGAAGATCGCGTATATGAAGAACGCCGCTATGATGAGCGACCCCATTATGATCGCGGCGCGGCAAAGCGAGCCGTATATGCCGGCGGCGTTGAAGATGAACGCCAGCGTCAGCCAGCCACTCTCCCGCCGATGCTCAGGATCGCCTATGGCGCGGATGAGCAACCCGATCGTTATCGCCGTGGTCATTGTGAAGAAAGTGCCGGCGTGGTTGGGGTAGCCGAACGTCGAGAAGAAATAGACCGGCATCACCCTGTACCAGTAGAGCTTGCCCGGGCATGTCAAGAGCTGGGCGAAGCCGAGAAGCGACAGAAGGGCGCCGTTTACGGCTATGCACTTGAGAACGAAGAAGCGCGCCGACTGCTTAAGCGAGTTGCGGACCGCGAGAACGGCCACCACCACCGCCAGGAACCAGATAAGCGGCTGCAACGCCTCGGGGCGATCCACGCAGAACGGCAGCGACGGGGAAGGCGGGTCGGTGTACTTCCAGCCCGAGAAGGCCTCGGCGTCCTCCACGAGTTCGCACGGGCCGTTCATCCATTGGATGGTCAGGAAGATCAGCAACGCCGCACCTATGTAGAGGATTGGGTCGCGGACAAGGCTCCTGAAAAGGCGTGAAAGCGACTTTTCAGGGGTGTCGCCCCTCGCGGCCGGCGGAAGCACGAGCATCATCTCCAGAACGCCAAGGGCCAGGAACGGCAACGCCCAGAGATAGTGCGACGACGATCCGCCGCGCGCCCAGGAGGAGTAGATCACCAGCAGCGCCACGTGGAACGCGACGCCATACTTGACGAGTTTCCGAATCATGCTCCGATTATATCCGATATGGCCCCGACCTTCCAGATAAAAGGTCGTTTCCGAGTTGAGGGCTCACCTCACTTCAAATTAGTTTGACATAGCCCCCCTTCCTCGGATAAAATCTCTGAACTGTTTTTTTATCGCCGTGTTGGAGCGCACTCCCGACGTGCTGGCAGGCGTTCAGTTAAGGAAGTCAGAACAATGGAAGCGTATGCGGTAATCGAAACCGGATCCAAGCAGTATCGCGTCACTGTCGGCGAGAAGCTTGAGATCGAACGTCTTGACGCCGAGCCGGGCAAGGACCTGGAGATCTCCACCGTCCTCGCCGTCTCGGATGGCGCCCAGCTGAAGATCGGCGCCCCGTATGTCGAGGGCGCAAAGGTCGTGCTCTCCGTCGATGAGGAGACGCTTGGCGACAAGGTCGTTAACTTCAAGCGCCGCCGCCGCAAAGGCTACGAGCGCAAGGTGGGCCACCGCCAGAAACTTCTCGCGGTCACCGTCAAGTCGATCGCCTAGGAGGATTCCGGAATGGCCAGCAAAGCACACAAGACCAACGGCCGCGACAGCACGCCCTGCCGCCTCGGAGTAAAGCGCTACGACGGACAGTCCGTCCTCGCGGGCTCGATCATCGTCCGCCAGCGCGGCACCAAGATCCACGCGGGCGCCAACGTCGGCACGGGCCGCGACCACACGCTCTTCGCGCTTGTGGACGGCACGGTCGATTTCATCAAGGGCGGCTCGGTCGTCACGGTCAAGCCGGCGGCAGCCGCGGAGGCGTAGGACCCTCCATGAGCCGTCCCGCCCAGACGGGTCGCGGACGATGAGGGAACGCCTTTTCATAGATTGCCTTTCGGTCCACGCCAAGGCGGGGCGCGGCGGCGATGGTTCGCCGAGCTTCCGCCGCGAGGCGCATGTCGAGTTCGGCGGACCTGACGGCGGGGACGGGGGTCGCGGCGGCAATGTCGTGCTGCGCGGCTCGCGCCATGTCGACACGTTGCTCGGCATCTTCTATTCCCCTCGTCTTTTCGCGCAGAACGGCGAGGCCGGGCGCGGGCAGCGCATGCATGGGCGCGACGGCGACGACCTCGTCGTCGACGTCCCCTGCGGCACCACCGTCACGGACGAGACCACTGGCGAGGTCTGCTTCGACGTGGTGGACGACGGGCAGGAGGTCGTCATCGCGCGCGGCGGACGCGGCGGTCTTGGCAACGTCCACTGGAAGAGCTCCACTAACCAGGCCCCGACCCAGTTCACCCCCGGCCAGGATGGCGAGGAGTTCCGTTACCGCCTTGAGCTGAAGGTCATAGCGGACGTCGGCCTCGTCGGCTTCCCGAACGCTGGCAAGTCGTCGCTCCTCGCGGCGATCAGCGACGCCCGCCCGAAGATCGGCTCCTACCCCTTCACCACGCTCAACCCGTCGATCGGCGTCGTGAACTACGACGACTACTCGTCCATCCGCGTCGCGGACGTCCCGGGCATAATCGACGGCGCCAGCGAGGGCATCGGCCTTGGCATAGACTTCCTGCGCCACATCTCGCGCTCCCGCGTCTTGGTCTTCGTGATCGACGCCGCAGGCATCGACGGGCGCGAACCCAAGGACGACTACAAGGCCCTCCGCCGCGAACTGGCCGCATACGACCCGTCACTTCTGGAGCGTCCGTCACTCCTCGTAGCGAACAAGGTCGATGAAGCCGTCGCCGAGGACAACGTCGTCCGCCTCGAACGCGCCGCCCGCCGCAAGGCGATCCGCGTATGCACGATAGACGGCACGGGGCTTGACGAACTGAAGGAGCGGCTCAAGAAGCTGCTCAAGCCGGTCCCCGACGGCGCCGCCGCATCTGGCCGCCGCGCCGGACAGGACCATTCCGAGGTCTCGGCCGGGAAACTGGCCAACGCTTCGTTCCTAAGTCTGTAGAGGCAAGGCGGAACATCGCTGACGGTGGTTGATCATGGATGGCGCAGCGCAAACGGGACCGGTTCGGGACGGGATGCTTGTCCTGGGCATCGAGTCATCCTGCGACGAGACCGCCGCCGCCGTCGTCCGCGCCGGCGGCGAGGTGCTCTCGAGCGTGGTCCACACGCAGATAGCCCTCCATGCGCCGCACGGCGGCGTCGTGCCGGAGATCGCCTCGCGAAGCCACCTCGAGATGATCGCCCCGGTGATCCGCAAGGCCGTGGAGGAGGCGGGATGCGCCTTCGCCGACATCGGCGCGGTCGCGGTCACTTACGGTCCTGGGCTTGCCAGCTCGCTGCTCGTCGGCCTATCCGCCGCGAAGGGGCTCGCAACCGCTCTTTCGATACCGCTCGTTTGCATCGACCATGTAGCCGCGCATATCCAGAGCGCCTTTCTCGCGCCCGGTTCGCCAAGGAAGCGCGACAGCCTCCCGCTTCTGGCGCTTGTCGTCTCCGGCGGCCACTCGGCCATAATCGGGCTCGGTCCTGACGGGAAGGCCCGGATCCTCGGCCAGACGCTCGACGACGCCGCCGGCGAGGCCTTCGACAAGGCCTCAAAACTGCTTGGCCTCGGCTATCCCGGAGGTCCCGCCATCCAGAAGGCGGCGATGGGGGCGCATGGCCCGCTCGGCCATGTCTTCCCGCAAGGGCGCATCTCTCCCGGCAACCCCGGCCTAGGCGGGTTGCGGGCAGACCTCTGCTTCAGTTTCAGCGGTCTCAAGACATCGCTCCGCACATACCTCGCCGCGAACCCGGATCCCGACGAGGAGCGTGTCCGCCGCATCGCGGCCGCATATCAGGACGCCATAGTCGAGGCGCTCGCTTCGCGTTGCGCCAAGGCGCTCGCCAAAGGCGGATACCGCGCCTTCGCCGTCGGCGGAGGGGTGTCGCTCAACGCCGCCCTCCGCGCCAGACTGAAGGAGGTCGCGGACGAAGCCGGGGTCCCCCTGCTGCTGCCGGAGCCGAAGTACTGCGGCGACAACGCCGCAATGGTCGCGGCCCTCGCAGGGGAAGGCGAAGGCATCACCGGTCCCGCCGCCATGCTCCTCGACGCCACCCCCGGCCTCTCGGTCGAAGGCTGACTCTCGGAAATCCTCCGTACCCTCAAACCCTGAGAGATCTGCTCTGCGCCGCGTCAGCGGCGCCCAGGCGTCGTCTCCCAAAAACCCTGTGAGATTTGAAATCTGAAATCTGCAATGCGCCGCATCAGCGGCGCCCAGGCCTGTATGCAGTGCTTGTCGCTTTGCGTTTTGTAGGGTGTTTTGTAGGGCAAGCACCCTACGAAAATCCTACAATCCGCCACAGCCCACATTCCGGCATATCGCGCCGCCTCCGCCATCTGATGGCTGAAAAATCAAGAGATGGAAGTTAGTTGCAGCGGCTTGCGCCCTCGCGGCGGGTCTGGCTCTGGCCGAAGTCGAAAGCGCGAACGTCGTCGGGTATCAGGAGTTCACCTTCCCCGCCGGTCAACAGATGACTATGTTCGGCATCATGTTTGATGGTGTCGGCGGAACCGAGATGACAGTTCAGGACATCTTCGCGGATCGCTCGGTGTTTACAGGAGGTGCTTCGCGTGCATATGCCGACCAGATTCTGTACTGGACGGGTACGACATATCATGTGTTATATCTCAACCAGTCAGCCAACGTGTCTCGCAATGGCTTTTGGTGCAATGGCGGTACGCCCCCCGCTGGTGGAGACTGGGGTTCCAATAACGCCAAATGCACACATGTTGTTCAACCGGGCGATGCTTTTTGGGTAAAGCGCTATGATACGACTGGGGCCATTACTGTCAAAATGGTTGGGCAGGTTGTTGTTGGGCAGGATGGATCAAAATCTGTAAGTATTTCAGAAGGCATGACCCTTGTTGGGATGCCTTTTACTGCGCCGTTTATTCCTAATCCTGATAAGGTTGACGCATCTAAGTCCAAAATTGACTGGGAGGCTCTTGGGTGTGTTGGCGGGTCATCTCGTGCCTATGCCGATCAATTGACATTCTGGAATGGATCAAATTACCACGTGCTCTACCTTAACAAGTCCGCTAACGCAACTCGTAATGGTTACTGGTGCAATGGTGGTACGCCGCCATCTGGCGATGGCCTATCTTGGGGCGGGAACAATGCCCCCTCGACTGTGGTCTATGTACCAGGTGGAGCGTTTTGGTACAAGAGATTAAGTGGTAGCTCGGCATTCTCGCTGTCTTTCACTCAGCCGTATGAACTTTAACCCCACACTAAGGATTGGAACTGGAACTATGAAGAAACTACTCACAATTGCGGCAACTTTGGTTTTTGCCGCCACCACATACGCCGCCACGACATCATGGAATTACTATATGTATTTCATGGATGCAGACGGAAATGACCTTGTTGGTGTGTTTGAAGTCTTGCAGAATGATCAATCATTAAGCCTTGTCAATTTGGTTGATGGCGGTGCAGAGGATAATATCGCAGCGGTTGAATATGGTGCGGGAAAAATGGTCACGACCAAGCTTACAACCGAGTTAACAAGTGGCGAGACGATCTCAAAGATTTATACCTTTGAGTTCAATCCAGCTACATCTGACGAAGCTGCGATGGAAAATTCAAAGTTTGACTTCGCAGATGCAGTCTCGCGCTTCTACGGAGGCGATAATGGAACGGACATTGACCTCAACATGACGGCGGCTCAAGCTGAAGCGGCTGGCTGGACGGTTTCTGGCGGCGGCGACCCCGTTCCCGAGCCGACGTCCGTCGCCCTTCTGGCCCTTGGCCTTGCGGCCCTCGGCTTGAAGCGCAAGGTCGCCTAAGGCAAAACCTCTAACATCAATCGCAGAAAGCCGCGCCGAGTGCGCGGCTTTTTGCTTTCGCCCTGGGAGCGTGGGCGTCCCGCCTGCGTAAGTCTTTCCGCACCATATTCTTGCGCATCGGCAGCTCCGGAGGTGCGGCGTCCCGCCGCGCATGACTAGGCGGAGGCTGCCGGTATGCGGCTTCATTATTTCATTATTTCGCTCTTGACCATTTCGAATAATTACACTACAATCTTTTCGATGTTTAAGGAGAATGATATGCCTACGATTAAGCCCATATCCGAGTTGCGCAACTACCCCGACATACTGAAGGACATAGGTGTCGGGAGTCCGGTTTTTTTAACCAAAAACGGCACAGGCCGCTATGTCATTCTCGATATTGAAGACTATGCCATCATCGAGGCCAGGGAAAGGCTGTCAAACGAACTAATTCGTGGGCGTATTTCCGGCGAGGTTGACGGATGGATAGGGAAAGAGGCCGTGCGGTCGCGTTTCGCGGAGAAGGCAAATGGCTGAACGAACGCTTCTCTATTCCCCTATGGCGCAACAAGACTTGGACGGGATATTCGACTACGTCTCGCGTTCGCTCCATAATCCGGAGGCTGCGAGAAAAATCATATCCGACATTCTCGACGGCGTGGAGAAACTGGAAACGTTTCCCTTCTTCGGCAGCGTTGTTGAAGGAATGTCAGAACATATAGGCGAATATCGTGTCGCCGGGATAAGGAACTACCTTGTCTTCTACCGGGTGTCGGACACAAGCATATTCGTTGACCGGGTGCTTTACAAGCGACGGGACTATTTGCCACTGCTTGGTTTGCAATAAGCTCACTCGCCAATGCGCTCCCAAGAAATAGGAAAGGACCTCGGCGATCACCGAGGTCCTTTGCTTTTTCCACCATTTGTGCCTTGGCCCGTGGCCACATCCACGCGGCCGGAGGCGTGGCTACGGTGTCATTCTTTGCCATTGACTTCAAGAGATGCGGATCATTTCGCAAGCTCCTCGAAAGCGGACCTGTAGCGCTCAAGAACACGCCGGGCGGCGACGTCGATCTTTTCCTCGTCCGTCATCTCGAAGTAGTCCTCGACCGGTGTAAGGACGAACGCCGGTTTCCAGTCCTTCAGCACGACGCCCCCGCCGGAGCGCTTCGCCTTCCTCGCAACCGCCGAGAAATTCCTGTTTGCGTCAGTGCCGCGTATCAGCTTTCCGCACCATGTTCTCGGGTTCTTCGGCGATTATTCCACGGGGACTTCTGCGCGGAACGCAGGAATGGCGACGAAAAAATAATGGCGGGAATCGCTTCCAGTCATTAAGGCGAAGGACTTCCTCCGCCTGCCGATGGCTCCGGCCTTCCCATTGAAGGCTTCCCCCGTATTGCCTTCGCAAGATTGCCTAGCAGGAACCTTATTCGCTCAAATTGCCGACAAGGGCGGCAATGACTTCCCTTGCCGC
>JAFSZJ010000055.1 GCA_017458965.1 Kiritimatiellia bacterium
GGCCGAAAGGAAGAACGACGTTGACCGCATCGAGGTCGAGCGCTTCTTCAGCCGCGACAAGCGCTGCTTCGGCGCGGGCCTGATCATGACGAAGCTGTCCGACACCACTCTCGGCAGCATCGCGCTCGCCGTACTCGTGGCAAACCTGTTCGGCGCAGGGCTTTCTTCTTTTGTCTTTTATTTCGTGGACGCGCCAGATGGCGTGGCGTCGTTCGATCTCGTGGAGGTGCAGGACGATGCCGCGTAGAACTCCAGGCGCAAGCACGTGCCGCGCCGTGGCGGCGCAAAGTCCGCACCCTCGGCAAAATCAATCCTTTGATGGGCAGACACTAACTAGAATTGGCCTCAGCAGTGATGATTGGCGCAAGATAGCAACGCTATATCCAGAGAACGTCAATCGGAATTATATTTTGGCCATGTTAGGCCGAATGGCATTTGGCCCATATTTCACCCATTATCTTCAAGGGAAAATCGCTTGCGGCGAGACCAATTATGTGGGCATTTCCAAAGTTATTCTGCCTTATCCCCCAGAACGAGCGCGACGGCTGAATGTGTATTCGACACTGATTGGAAAGACCTATGAAAACATGGAGACGATTCTGCGGGGACGATTTAGGGAAGAAATGTCATCATCGTCATCCAACCTCGTGGATACCATCTCGACTATGGGATTCATACGATCCGAGAAAGCCATCCCCGTTCTCGCGGCCAACCTAACGATCTGTCCGCAGGCCTCGACCAACGCCCCCGGTGGCTACATATTCCCTGCCGTAGAGGCGCTAATTGCAATTGGTCCCGCCATAGGCGACTGTTTCGAAAGGTTGAAGGCAACCAAGCCCCTCTCCGTCGAGGAGACGCTGTGGCTTCGTATCTCACACGAACTCTACCCAGAGGGCCTTGAGTACGAACTCTACTGTGCCGCCGCGACTAACGACGTGCGTGCCGCGCGGCTCCTCCAGTTGCTACCTTGGCGGCGACTGTCGGACGAGGACTGCGCACCGCCCGAATTGCACAAGGAGATGAGCGAAGGCGAAACGCGAACTGAAATGCAAAGCGACGATTGAAGCCTAATCGACTCTTACTCACCTTCCCAATGAAAAACAGATTGCATAGAACTTTACTTTCGTCGCTGGCGACGTTATTCATCTTGGCCGCCAATGCCATGCAGCTCCCATTGTCTCTGCCCGAGCCATCGATATTCGCGGACACGGAGGCTACAGGTGCGACGGAGATCGCCTTGGAGAGGAACAGCCTTCTGACGGTTGCCGTAAGTTTCGAGGCTTCTCCGACAAACAGCGTCATTCTCGCGTTCGGACGCGACTCAAGCCTTGATGGAACCCTCGGATGGAATGAGGCTGCGTTCAAAATTGGCTGGGATGCCGGGGAATGGGTCGTTTCATCGCCTATCACGGGCGAGATGCTGACAGCCCCGCCATGTACCCCGCTTGCGGGCAAGGCAATGACGCTGGCTATCCACGTCCGCGCCGATGGAACTGCGTCAAGTCTAGAAGTCCGCGAAAACGGCGAGCAGTTGTTTTCGAATGCGCTGGCGCTTCTGCCCCGCGCAGTCCGGCTTGACCTTTGGAATTGCATCCGTTGTACAGTTCGCGGATTGCCAGTTGAAATTCTCGCAATCGTGGGCGTGCATCGCGACGGCACCATGCTCATAATGAGGTAGGGGCAGTACGGCTTCTGCCCAATCTGCGGTCGGCATTTCGATTTGGAGGAAATGGAGGCCGACCATATCAAGCCGTGACGGGCCTGTCGGCGAACTGTTGCGAAGAACTGCCGGACGCTCTGCCGCGACTGCAACCGCCGCAAGGACTCGGGACTGCTCTAGGGCAACCCTAGCGCCACTCGTATAGCAGACGGGTGCGGGTTGCGCCTTCAAGGCGGCGGAGCTGGGTTTCAAGGCTCCAGATGCCCTCGCCGTCGAAGATGTCCCGGAAGGATGTCTTACGCTCGTAGCGCACCACATGCAGCGAGTCCTCGCCGAGCAGTTCGCGTAGGTCATCGAGGGCGTCGGCAAAGTAGCCGATGTCGTCAACCAGCCCGAGCGACTTCGCCTCGTCCGCGAGGAACACGCGGCCGTCGGCGATCTTGGCGACATCCTCCTCGGGCATTCCGCGCCCTTCGGCGACGACCTTTATGAAGCGCTTGTTCAGGGCGTCGACCGAAGCCTTCAGCATCGCGCGCTGCTCGTCCGTGAGGTCGCGCATGGGGTGCAGCATCTGCTTGTTCTCGCCGGAGGCTATGGAAACGTCCTTGATGCCGATCCTGTCCGCGAGCTCCTTGACGTTTATGCTGGAGATGATGACGCCGATCGAGCCGGTGAGCGTCGTCGGGTGGGCGACGATGGCGTCCGCCGCCGCAGCGACGTAGTAGCCGCCCGAGGCGCAGATGTCCTCCATTACGGCGACGACGGCGCGGTTGGTGTCGGCTTCGCGGAACTCGCAAAGGCTGTTCCAGAGCATGTCGCTCGCCGTGATCCCGCCACCGGGGCTGTCGATCTCGATTACGATCGCCCTGACATCCTCGTCAAGGGTTGCGCGGCGTATCATCTGCATCGCCATCGAGGCGGCTGACGACTTCAGGCGACCCTCCTCGAAGAATATCTCGCCGCGGAGCGGGATGCGGACCACCTTCGCGGCGCCATCCTCATCGTCGCCGCACGACCACACCTCGTGGAAGAACGGGAACTCGTCGGTGCCAAAGCCCTCGTCCGCGTCGGCCATGTTCATTGAAGTCTTGATGGCCTCGGCGAAGTCGCCGTCGGAAAAGGCCTTGACTGCGGACGTGACGCCGAAGCAGATGAAGAGGATAAACATTATCGCCGGAAGCGCGAACGCCAGCAGACATCCGGTGAAGCAGCCGGCGAAGAAGCGTCCGCCGCCTTGCCTCCGCCCATGCCCGGCATCACGCCCGCCATGCGGGGTGGCACCATTTTCAAAAGCGGAGTCCCCTGCCCCATCGCCACACGGAGGCGGAGGTAGGTCGACGACCGGTGCATCGTTCATGTCTTCAGTGGTCATGGATATGTTTCCCTATGTGGTTGATAACGGTGGATGCCGCCGTGGTGGCGGAAAATCGGCGGTAGGGAGGTACTCGCCTACAGGTTCAGCATCTCCGGCGGGGCGCCGTCACGCTTCATGACAAGACGCCAAGCGTTGTCGCGGATGTCGTCCAGCCCTTCGCGCAGGCGACCGCAATTCGTCGGGATGAGGCGGATGAGGTGGGTGGCGTGGCCAGGGACCAGATGCTCGTAGCGCCCGAGGAAGATGCCCTCGTCGGCCTGCCGCCACACGTCGCGGACTAGCCACTTGCATTCGAGGCCGAGCTTGTCCATGTCGAGCGGAATCGTCTGCTCGCGCAGCGACATGTTCAGGAGCCCTGCCGCGATCGAGCCGTCGGCAAGCGGACGGGCCCAGACCTCCCATTCGTCGCCTTCGTCCACCCAGCCGGCGGCGGCGCAGAGCGGATCCTGGTCGATGGCTATCACCTCGTCGTTCGTGAGAAGCGACAGGGTGAAGTCGTCGAGCTTCGTCATGTCGCATCCGATCATCATCGGCGCGGCGAGGAGCGCCCAGAACGAGATGTGGGTGTACTGCTCGTTGGGGGCAAGGCGCGAACCCTTGAAGTCGTTGTAGCGGACCGGGCCGACGCAGAGCATGTCGGGGTCGTTGAAGGCACCTGGATGCGAGAACGGGAAGAGGGGCTTCTGGCATTCGATCGCGCCGAGTATCGAGGTCCAGACGTCGAAGACGTCGCCCGTCGTGCGCCAGCTGTGGCCGTGGACGAGGTTGCCCCAGAGCCCTGGCGTCTCGATGCCGTATTCGCAAAGGGAGAAGACGATGTCGCGGTTCTGCTGGGCGAGGGCTCGCCCCATCAGCCAGTAGGGCGGCATGACATGCCAATGGCGCTGGCCGAATTGCTTGACCAAGGAGGAGTTGCCGTAGGAGCACATGTCGTACTTGAGGAAGTCGCATCCCCATTCGGCGAAGGTGCGGGCGTCCTGCTTGTCGTGGCCGAAGCTCCCGGTGTGGCCGGCGCACGTGTAGGGGCCGGGCGACGAATAGATGCCGAAGCGGAGCCCCTTGGAGTGGACATAGTCCGCGAGCGCCTTCATGTCCGGGAAGCGCTTGTTCGTGGCGATCGTGCCGTCGGCGAGGCGCGCGGGACCGTCGAAATCGGGGAGGATCGACGCCTTGCCGTAGGGCTTCTCACCCTTGTTCTGCCAGCAGTCGTCGATGTTGATGTAGCACCAGCCATGGTCGGCCAGGCCGCTCGCCACCATGGCGTCGGCTGCTGACTTGACCTTTTCGGCGCTCACGTCCTCGCCGAAGGCGTTCCAGGAGTTCCAGCCCATCGCGGGCGTAAGGCATATCCCCTGCCCCACCTTGAGCGTCAGGACGCGCTCGACCGAGCCATGTGCGTTCTTGGCGGTGAAGACGATCCCGTAATCCCCCAGATCCGCGACGGAACCGGTCAGCATCTGCGAGACCGGATCGAAGGAAAGCCCCTCCGGGAGGTTTCCGGCGGAGAGCGTCATCGGGCGTTCGCCCGTGACGGGCAGACGATAGAGAACCGGATGGCCAGACCTTACGCCGAAGACGACGGGGCCGTTGATGCGCGGCTCAGGGCCTTGCGGGGGCGTTAGGATGCCGAGCTGCCGCGAGACCGAGCGCACGTCGTGCGGCGGAAACTTGCCGTCCTCGTACCGGAAGACGATGTTGATCCAGTCGGCGTGGTCGCCCTCGTTGCCGTCGCCGCCGTCGAGCGCCTCGAACGTGCATGTCCTTGCGCCGCGCAGATCCGCGACCAGGTGCTTCAAGCCCTCGTGGCTCCTGACCGGTCCCGTCTCCGCCGCGACCTTGCCGTCCGCGAGGATGCGGAAGGCGACAAGTCCGTCCGCCGCGTTGTCGTCGCGGGCGCAGTCGACCTCAACGCTTATGGCGCCTTCGCCTAGATCCAGCTCAAGGCTCGACGGGGCGTGCATCCCCAGCGTGTTAAGGTGGCCGCCCCAGATGAAGCGACCGCACACGACCATCGTGCCGCCGTCGAACTTGGCCCCGACCTTTATGTCGCCGCAGTCGCACTGTCGGTTCGACAGGTCGAACTGCGTGATGTTGATCTTCTCGCTCATGGTGGCAGAATAGACCTACATCAATCCGCGCACTTCGCCGGTGGCGGGATCGACGTCGATGCGGCGGAACGCCGGGTTGGACGTCGTGCCAGGCATGAGCTTGATGTCGCCGCAGACGGGGACGACCCACCCTGCGCCGGAGTACGTCATGACCGAGCGGATCGGCAGACGCCATCCCTTCGGACGGCCGAGAAGCGCCGGATCGTGCGAAAGGCTGTATTGCGTCTTGGCCATGCAGACGGGGAGGCCCTTCGTGGCGTCGTCCGCCTCTATGGCCTCCAGATCGCGCAGGGCGTCCTCTGTGTAATCGACGCCGTCGGCGCCGTACACCTCGCGGGCGATGCTCTCGATGCGCTGGCGCATCGGTTCGCCGTCATCGGAGAGGAAGCGGAACGAACCCTTGTCCTCGCATGCGTCGGCAACTGCCTCGGCCAGCTCGCGTGCGCCTTCGCCGCCACGCGCCCAGTGGTCGGACGTGGCGAAGCGGGCGCCTGCGGCCTCTGCCGCGCGTTTGACCGCTGCGGCCTCGTCAGGCGTGTCGTAGGTGAACGTGTTGAGGCAGACGACGGGGCTGACGCCGCTCTTCCGTATCGTCTCGATGTGGGCGATGAGGTTCTCGCACCCCTTCTCGACAAGGGCGGTGTTCCCGGTGGTGTACTCCTCCGGAAGAGGCTGCCCCGGCTTGCACGGGCTTCCGCCGCCGTGGAGCTTGAGGGCGCGGATCGTCGCGACGAGCACGACCGCCGACGGACGGAGGCCGGAGGCGCGGCACTTGATGTTCCAGAACTTCTCGAAGCCGATGTCGGCGCCGAATCCGCTCTCGGTGACGTGGTAGTCGGAGAGCCGGCAGCCGACGAGGTCGGCGATTACCGAGCTCTGGCCAACGGCGAGGTTGGCGAACGGTCCGGCGTGGACGAGCATCGGCTGGCCTTCCGCCGACTGCATGAGGTTGGGCTGAAGCGCCTTGAGCATCAGCGCCGTCATCGCGCCATCGACCTCGAGGTCCGCCGTCGTGACGGGGCGTCCCGACTTGTCGCGGGCGACGACGATGCGGGCCATGCGCTCGCGCAGGTCGCGGACGTCCTTCGCCACGGCGAGGATGGCCATCACCTCGCTGGCGACAGAAATGTAGAAGCCCGACTCCATCTCGAAGCCATCCATCTTGCCACCGCGGCCGATCACGATGTTGCGGAGCGACTGGGCGCAGAAGTCCATCGCCCACCGCATCTGGACGCGGGACGGATCGATGTCGAGGCGGCGCATGGCCGTCTTCGCGAGGCGCGCGTCGTCGTAGTTGCGCTCATGCTGCATGCGCGCGGTGAGCGCGACCATGGCGAGGTTGTTGGCGTTCGTCACGCAGTCGATGTCGCCCGTAAGGCCAAGCGAGAACGGCGTCAAGGGAAGGCATTGCGAAAGACCGCCGCCGGCCGCCGAACCCTTGAGGTTGAAAGTCGGGCCGCTGGATGGCTGGCGGATGGCGCCTGAAACGCGCTTGCCGATCGCGCCAAGGCCCTGGACCAGACCGAGCGTCGTCGTCGTCTTGCCCTCGCCAAATGGAGTTGGGTTTATGGCTGTGACGTCGATGTACTTGGCGCGGCATTCCGCGATGCGGTTGAAAAGCGGCACGGTGTCGATCTTGGCGACATGGCGCCCCATCGGCGAGACCTCGTCGCCTTTGAGTCCAAATTCCTCCGCGACCTGCGCGATCGGCTTCAGGTCCGGTTCAAGAGCGGAGGCGATCTGCCAGTCCGCCATCTTCCTTGGGTCGATGTTCTTCATGGATGGATTCTACCATTTCCCGACGACGGCGGACTTCCGACGTCCCGCCTTATGGTAGAATTGCATATCCATCAAGCACGAAAGGCGGCACTGCCATGGCAAAGGCGAAACAGAAGGCAAAGGCACCGGCGAAGGGCAACAAGGCGGCGAAGGCCGCGAAACTGGCGAAGGGCGAGGTCAAAAAGACCTCGACGGTGAAGGCGCATGCGCCGGCACATGACACCCCTGCGCAGAAGCCGATCGCGAAGAAGCCATCCATCGCGCCATCCAAGCCCATCCACGCACAGCCCCCGGCTCAGGAAACGCCGAAATCCCCCGCGAAGCCCCGCCATGGCTTAGGGCGCGGCCTCGGCGCGCTCATAGGAGATATGCCGGCGGCCGTGACTCGTCCGGCCCCAGAGGTCGCAAAGCCGGCTTCGGCACCCGAACAGGGCGGCGCGAAGGGTACGCCGACGATGGTGAAGATATCTCTGGTCTCGAGATCCCCATGGCAGCCGCGCGTCGCATTCGACGCGGAGGCACTCCACGAACTCGCCGAGTCGATCAAGTCCCATGGCGTAATCCAGCCGCTCGTCTGCAGGCGCATTCCCGCAAGCAAGGGTGGCGGATACCAGCTCATCGCGGGCGAGCGCCGTCTCAGGGCGGCCGTCGAGGCGGGTCTCGAAGAGGTGCCGATCGTCCTGGCCGACGTCGATGACCGCGACGCCGCCGAGATGGCCATCATAGAGAACATCCAGCGCGAGGACCTGAACGTCGTCGAGGAGGCCGAAGGCTACAGGACGCTCGCCGAGCAGTTCGGACTCACCCAGCAGGAGGTCGCGGACAGGGTCGGCAAGTCCCGCCCCGGCGTGGCCAACGCCCTGCGACTCCTCGAACTCCCAGACGAGGTCAAGATCCTCCTCTCCTCCGGGCTGCTTTCGGCCGGCCACGCGAAGGTACTACTCGGAGTGCAGGACGAAGCAGACCAGACGATGCTCGCCCGCCGCTGCGTCGAGGAGCAGATCACGGTCCGCGCCCTCGAACGCATGCTCGAGCGCCGCGTCCGCGAGAAGCTCGGTTCCGACACGCGCAAGAGCGACATCCCGGAAAGCCACCTCCGCTACCTGCTCGACAAACTCCACGCAAAGCTCGGCTCGCCGGTGCGTCTCCTTCCCAGCGCCACTCTGAGCAACGGACGCCACGCCAAGGGAAGCATCGAGATATCCTTCGCGGACAACGACGATCTCTCGCGCATCCTCGACATCATCGGCGTTGAGGTGGAGTGAGAAGGTCGAAGGTCGGGAGGTCGAAGGTCCGGAGGTGCGGCGTCCCGCCGCGCACCTTTGGGTCGAAAAGGCAGAAAGGGTTTAAGGGTTGCTGAATATGGGAAAGACCATAGTCCAGAAGATCATATCCGCGCATCTGGTCGGCGGCGTTGAGAAGGCCGGCGAGGAGGTCGCGATACGCATTGACCAGACCCTGACGCAGGACGCCACGGGCACGATGGCCTATCTCCAGTTCGAGAGCATGGGCATCGACCACGTCAAAGCCGAGCTGTCCGTCAGCTACGTGGACCACAACACGGTCCAGGTCGGCTTCGAGAACGCCGACGACCATGACTATCTCCAGTCCGTCGCCAAGCGCTACGGCGTGGTCTTCTCGCGCCCCGGCAACGGCATCTGCCACCAGCTCCATCTGGAGCGCTTCGGCATCCCGGGAAAGACGCTCATCGGCTCCGATTCGCACACGCCGACAGGCGGAGGCATCGGGATGATGGCGATGGGCGCGGGCGGCATCGACGTCGCGGTTGCCATGGGCGGCGGCGCATTCAACATCACATACCCGCGCGTCATAGGCGTCAGGCTCGACGGATCCCTCCCTCGCGGCGTCTCCGCCAAGGACGTCATCCTCAAGATGCTCTCCAAGTACGGCACCAAGGGCAACGTCGGCAAGGTGGTCGAGTATTTCGGTCCAGGCGTCGCCACTTTAGACGTGCCGTCACGCGCCACCATCTGCAACATGGGCGCGGAGATGGGCGTGACCACTTCCATCTTCCCGTCCGATGACGTGACCCGCGACTTCCTCGCGGCGCAAGGACGCGCCGGAGACTGGACCCCGCTCGCCCCGGATGCGGACGCCACCTACGACGAGGTCTTCGAGATCGACCTATCTTCGCTCGAACCCCTCGCCGCCACGCCGCATTCCCCTGGCAACATCGCCACCGTCGCCTCGCTCGCCGGGACCAAGGTGAACCAGGTGATGATCGGCTCGTGCACCAACTCGTCTTACCGCGACATAAGGACCGTAGCCTCGATGTTGCGCGGCAAGGTCGTATCGCCCGACGTCGAGGTCGGCATAGCGTGCGGCTCGAAGCAGGTCGTCCGCATGCTCGCGGACGACGGTTCGCTCTCAATCCTCCTTGCGGCAGGTTGCCGCCTCCTCGAGAACGCATGCGGTTTTTGCATCGGCGCCCACATGTCGCCGCGCTCCGGTGCCGTCAGCCTTCGCACGAGCAACCGCAACTTCGAGGCGCGCAGCGGCACGAAGGACGCGCAGGTATATCTTGTCAGCCCCGAGACGGCGGCTGCCGCAGCTATCACCGGCGTCATCTCCGACCCGCGCTCCTTCGACATGGACAACGTCCCCTCCCCTTCCAGCTTCACGGTCGACGACTCCATGTTCCTCTACCGTGAGACCGCTGGACGCGGCGTCGCCGGCACCGGGATCGTCCGCGGACCGAACATCGGCCAGGTGCCGTCCGGGACGCCGCTCCCCGAATCGCTCAAGGCCGTCGCGACCATCAAGGTCGGCGACAAGATCACGACCGATCACATCATGCCGGCCGGCGCTCGCCTGAAGTACCGCTCCAACGTCCCCGCATACGCGAAGTACGTCTTCGAGAACGTCGATGGGACCTTCCACGACCGGGCGTCCGCGAACCGCGACGCCGGCATCGCGAACGTCATCATCGCCGGGGAAAGCTACGGACAGGGCTCAAGCCGCGAACATGCGGCCATGTGCCCGATGTACCTCGGCGTAAAGATGGTCGTCGCCAAGAGCATCGAGCGCATACACAAGGCGAACCTCGTCAACTTCGGCATCCTGCCATGCGTCTTCGCCGACCCGGCGGACTACGACGCCGTCTCGCAGGGTGACGAGCTGGATGTGGCGGACCTTCACTCGGCGCTGCGCGGCGATGGGACGATCTCTATCACGGACAAGACCACAGGGCGCTCGTTCAAGGTGATCGCGGCGCTCTCGGCACGCGAACGCGCCATCATCGCCGACGGCGGTCTTCTGGCCCATGTCGCGGCCGTTGAAGAGCGTTGAAGAGCGTTGAAGGTGCCGCTGGCGCGGACGTTGAAGAGCGTTGAAGGTGCCGCTGGCGCGGCCGTTTAAGATCGTTGAAGGGGTTGAGAGTTTATAGTTCCTTGTTCCTTGTTCCTTGTTCCTCGTTCCTAGTTCCTTGTTCCTTGTTCCTCGTTCCTTGTTCCTTGTTCCTCGTTCCTTGTTACTTGTTACTTGTTCCTTGTTCGCCGCAAGTAAGGCGGTGTCTCGTCACTCGCCACTTCCATTGTGCATCATGCATTGTGCATTATGCATTGCCGCCTCGGCGGCACTAGAACTAGAGCGGTTTCAAATAATGTGTAGCCGCAAGGGGCGCATAGGCCGCAAAGAATTGCGCTTCGCGCGGAACACGGAAACCTTTGTCGCGGCCGGTCGCCGTGGCGACCGTTGGGCTTGGCCTGTCGCATCTACATGCAAGCATGTCATGCGCCATCCCATGCCCCGCGATGCGAGCATCGCCGCCGCTGTCAAAGGACACGGAAGCCCCGCTGGCGAGCCGCAGATAACAGATAATGGATAACAGATAAAAGATGTGGCGAGCCGCTTCGAGGCAAACCCGATATCCC
>JAFSZJ010000056.1 GCA_017458965.1 Kiritimatiellia bacterium
GAACCACCTTCAAGTTTACTGCTCGCTTCGCTCACGACGATGGTGGGCGATCCTCGCGCGGAGCGGGTGGAAACGGGCTTCACCCTGCGGGCCGGATTGTCGCTCCGCGACGCCCGCAGGTCGCAAGCCCATTCCCCTTCCGCTCGTTCCGCGCCTCCCACATCAGCACCAAGGTCATGTGCATTGGCGAGGCGTCCGCAGGGAAGGATGGCTGCGAGGCGCGGGCGCCGAAGGCGATCCGGCCCGCGACGAGAGCCATCCCCGTGGACGCCTCGCCACAAGATCGTCCACAATCGTCGCCCGCAATGCGGGCAGTATAAAAGTCAACGTGTCAAACCACTAGGCCTTAGCCGACGAACGGCGGCTGAGGAAGACCACGCCCCCTATGGACGAATAGACGACCGTCAGCAGGACTTCGGCGGCTGAGATGAGCGCCGCGCAGGCCGTGGCGCCATCGCCGCAGCCCATCGCGGCCATGAATATCGTGTAGCCCAGATCGCGCAACCCCAGCCCGAAGACCGACACGGGGATCATCTCGAGGAAGGTCTTGATCGGCAGGAAGAGGAAGAAGGCGGGAAGCGGGATCGAAAGGCCGATGGCCTTGGTTATGGCCCATACGGCCAGGAGAAGTTCGAACTGGAAGAGGAACGAGAGGAGCATCGCGGCCGACAGGACGCGGCCCTTGCCCATGTAGCCGCGCATCGCGCCCACGATTTTCCCGGCGATCTCCGCGATCTTTTCACGGAGCTTGCGGCCCGGGACCATTCGGACGCAGAAGTCGAAGAGCCTCTCGCTGCACAGAGCGGCGGTAAGGCCGGCCAGGGCCAGTATCGCCAGAGACGACGGCAGGTAGAACCACCACTTCCATTCGACCACCAGCGGCCGCGCCAGAAGCGACGCGGCGAAACCATAGACCGAGAGGGCGAGGAAGCCTGTTATGCGGTCGGCGAGGATGGAGGCCGCGACGCGGGAATGCTCGCCTGTGCGCGATCCGACGTCCGCGATGCGGTAGGCGTCGCCGCCTATCGTCGACGGCAGGAACAGGTTGAAGAAAGACGCCGTTATGTAGCTCGCCCATAGCGAGCCGACGGAGGCGCGGAGTCCGTCGGCCGCCAGGAAGAGCCGCCACTTGGCCGCGCTCACGAAGGTGTTGAGCACCATGAGCGCGAAGGCGACGCCGAGCCAGCGCGGATCGGCGTCGCGGAGCTTGGATGCGATGTCGGTCCAGTCGAGCCGCGAGTACAGCAGAAGTATCAGGCCCGCGCTTACCAGGGCCTTGATGACGAACCATGCTCGCCGGCCGACCTTCATGGGGCATCAAGGTGCGTTGCCGCCGACGGCGATCGCTATGCCTTGACGTCCCACCCGTTGCGGGCCTGGCCGCGCGAGAGCGAGATGCCCTTGCCTGTGCCGTTAGCGAAGTCGAGGGCGACGGGATCCCAGTCGAAGCCCGTGTCGTGGACGTAGGACATGTTGCAGATCAGGCAGAGGATGCAGCTGCGCCCGCCTGTCTCGGACGGGCTTATGGTCTCCTTGCCGGAGATGTGGCATTCCGCGAAGTTCCTGACCTGCTCCGGCGACTTGTAGAGCTGGACGGGGGCCGTGGCGAGCGAGAAGCGCTCCTCGATCTTTGCAAGGGCGACGTCGAGCGCGTTGTCTGCCTTCATGGCGGTGTCAGTGCCGTAGTCCGCGCCGACGGATGCCGCGACGATGCACTTGGGCATGAACGTCGCGTCGGCGACGGCCGCCCGGATCTTCTCGTCGGGGACGACCGGGCCGGTGCCTGCCCACACCGCGATCTTGCCGCGGTTGACGGCCACGATGCCGTTGGTGCCGTAGAAGACCGTGCCCCACACGCCGAAGGGGCCGTGGTAGAGCTCGATGTCACCATGCGGGGCGTGGAAGAGCATCTTCATGCCGAACTGGCGGCGGCCGCCGTGGTAGAGGTCGGTCGAGTAGGGCTCGTCGGAGCGGATGGCGCGGTACGGACCGGACTTGTCCATGCCGAGACCCCACTGGGCGATGTCGAGGTGGTGTGCGCCCCAGTCGCCGTTGTAACCGCTGCCGATGTCGTCGTCGAAGCGCCAGAACATCGGGTAGAAGTTGTTGACGCCGCGCGGGGCGAGCTGGTCGGAATACGGACGCCACTTGGCGGGGCCTAGCCACATGTCCCAATCGACGTCGGGGTTCGGGGCGCCTTCCTTCTCCGCGTTGGCCGGATCGTCCCAGAAGCGGACGGGGTGCGACGGACCGCCGAGCTTGGTCCCGCCGTGGCCGTAGTTGGCGTCGACGTACTTTACGTCGCCGATGAAGCCGTTGCGGACGACCATGCAGGCCGTGCGGAAGACCGGCCAGGAGCGCTGCATGGAGCCGGTCTGGAAGACGCGGCCAGTGGCCTTCTGCGTGGCGATGACCGCCTTGACCTCGTCGACGCTGTACGCCAGCGGCTTCTCGCAATAGACGTCCTTGCCCGCCTTCATGGCCTCGACCGCCATGTAGCCGTGCCAGTGGTCAGGCGTGGCGATGCACACCATGCCGATGGACGGATCGGCGAGAATGTCGCGGAAATCGGCGACGGCCTTGCACGGCTTGGCGTCGGCGATGCCAAGCTTGGCGTAGCTCTCGTCGACCATCTTCGCGCCGGCCTCGCGGCGAACGCGGTCGCAGTCGCAGACGGCGGTGATGCGCACGCCGAGGTCGTGGACGTTGACGAATTGTGGTAGCAGGGCGGTCCGGGCCTGAATGCCGAAACCGATCATCGCGACGTTGTTGGAGGTGTTCATGGTGTGTCCGGGTTGTGAATGTTGACGCTGTCTGGCATTATACACCATCGGCGCGTCCGCAGACATCCCATCATGCGCAAAGGGGTGCCAGAGAATAAAGTCCCCTTCCCCGTCCGGTTCTGGTATCATTTGCGGGACATTGATCGGACGGCCGCGGACTGGCGGTCGCGTATGGGGTTTTTCTGGATGAACATACTCAAGGCTATATTCGGGACAAAGGCGCAGAGGGACGTGAAACGGCTGCGCCCAATGGTGCAGCGGATCAACGAGATCGAGGAAGGCTACCAGCGGCTGACCGACGACGAGCTCAAGGCCAAGACGCAGGAGTTCAGGGGGCGCCTCGCCAAAGGCGAGACCCTCGACGACATACTCCCGGAGGCATTCGCCACGGTCAAGAACGCATGCCGCCGCCTTTGCGGGACTAAGCGCGAGGTTTGCGGCCACGAACTTGTCTGGGACATGATCCCCTTCGACGTCCAGCTAATAGGCGGCATCGTCCTCCACCAGGGCAAGATCGCCGAGATGCAGACCGGCGAAGGCAAGACGCTCGTCGCGACCCTGCCGCTATATCTCAACGCGCTCGCGGGCAAGAACGTCCAGCTCGTCACGGTCAACGACTACCTAGCGCGCCGCGACAGCCAGTGGATGGGCCTGGTGTACGAGTACCTCGGCCTCACCGTAGGCTGCATACAGAACTCGATGTCGCCCGAGGAGCGCCGCGCGCAGTACTCCTGCGACATCACCTACGGCACGAACAGCGAGTTCGGCTTCGACTACCTGCGCGACAACGGAATGGCCGTGGACCGCCGCCAGCTCGTCCAGAACGGGCACAACTACGCGATCATCGACGAGGTCGACTCGATCCTCATCGACGAGGCCCGCACCCCGCTCATCATCTCCGGACCGGCCGCGCACTCGTCGCACCAGTTCGACTCCCTCAAGCCGCAGATCGAGCGTCTCGTCCGCAAGCAGCGCGACCTCTGCAACGACATCGCCCGCGACGTCAAGAAGGCCTACGACGCCTCCGACCGCGACGCCGCCATGGAGGGCCTCTACAAGCTCTACCACGGCATGCCGAAGCACAAGCAGTTCCTCCACCTCATCGAGGACCCAGCCATACGCAAGCTCCACGAGGACGTGGAGAGCATGATGCTCACGGACATGCGGAAGGACCACGCCCGCGCCCTTACGGAGAAGCTGCTCTTCACGATCGACGAGAAGAGCCGCGAAGTCTCGCTCACCGACCGCGGATGCGAGGAGCTCAACCCCGCAGACCCGGAGATGTTCGTCATCCCGGACCTGGCCACCGCGATGTCTGCGCTTGAGGGCGACAAGTCGCTTTCCGGCCCGGAACGCGCGGAGAAGCGCCGCGCCATCCAGGCGGAGTTCACCACCCGCAGCGAGCGCGTCCAAAACTGCGACCAGCTCCTTCGCGCCTACTGCCTCTACGAGCGCGACGTCGATTACGTCGTGCAGGACAACCATGTACTGATCGTCGATGAGTTCACGGGGCGCATCCTCCCCGGGCGCCGCTGGAGCGACGGCCTCCACCAGGCGGTCGAGGCGAAGGAGGGCGTGCAGATCGAGCGCGAGACGCAGACCCTGGCGACGATCACGATCCAGAACTACTTCCGCCTCTACAAGAAGCTCGCCGGCATGACCGGCACGGCCGAGACCGAGGCCTCCGAGTTCAAGGAGATATACAAGCTTGACGTCGTGCCGATCCCGACGAACCGCCCCGTACGCCGCATCGACCAGAACGACCTAATCTACAAGACCCAGCGCGAGAAGTTCGCGGCCATAGTCAAGGAGGTCTCCGAGTGCCATGCCAAGGGGCAGCCGGTCCTTCTCGGCACGGTCAACGTTGACACCTCCGAGATACTATCGCGCCTCTTGCGCCTCGCGCACATCCCGCACAGCGTTCTGAACGCGAAGAACCACGCCCGCGAGGCTGAGATCGTCTCCGGCGCCGGGCAGCCCGGCGCCGTCACCATCGCCACCAACATGGCCGGCCGCGGCACCGACATCAAGCTCGGCCCCGGCGTAGTCTGGGTGCCGGAGGACATCGTCAAGTCGCAGACGACCCTCGACACGCCCATCGAAGGTCCGAAGACCCTGGGCCAGCTCCTGCGGGAGCGCCCATGCGGCCTTTACGTCATAGGCTCCGAACGGCACGAGTCACGCCGCATCGACCGCCAGCTGCGCGGCCGCTGCGCCCGCCAGGGCGACCCCGGCATGTCGCGCTTCTACATCTCGCTCGAGGACAGCCTCATGCGGCTCTTCGGCTCCGAGCGCATGGCGGGCATCATGGCGCGCTTCGGCATGCAGGACGGAGAGGCGCTGGAGCACCCGTGGCTCAACCGCTCCGTCGAGACGGCGCAGCGCCGCGTGGAGGAGCAGAACTTCTCGATCCGCAAGCGGACGCTCGAGTACGACGACGTGATGAACCGCCAGCGCGAGGTCATATACGCCTTCCGCAACGAGATCATCCTCGCCGAGCCCGAGGCCCTGCGGGCGCGCATCCTCGACGTCATCAACGACCTGTCGATGACGCAGTCCGAGAGGTTCATGTCGAGCCAGAAGGATCCTGACGCCGAGGAACTGGCCGACTGGGCCCAGTCCGCGTTCCCGATCGCCGTGTCGGCCGACGACCTCGCCCCCTTCGCCGGGAACCCGGAAGGCGCAGGCGAGCTGATCTTCAAACGCGTCGAGGAGGCGTACGCCGACAAGTGCTCCTTCGAGGACCCGCAGGTGCTGCCGATAATGGAGCGGCATGTCGTCCTGCAGGCGATCGACACCCAGTGGCAGGAGTTCCTGCGCGCTATGGACGAGCTTCGCCATGGCGTCGGCCTCCGCGCATACGGCCAGCGGGACCCGCTTGTCGAGTACAAGCGCGAGGCATTCGGCATGTTCGAGGAGTTGATGGGGACGATCAAGACCGAGATCGCCCAGTCGGTCTTCAAGTTCACGACCTCCATCGACCAGTACCGCCAGATGATGCAGGGCGCGGCAAGGATGCGCGGGACGGCCGCCCATGGTGGCGGTGCGCCGAATGGAGCCCCCGTGCGCAGCCAGACCGCCCCATCTGCCCCATCCGCCCCGCAGGGCGAAGGTGGCGGCGATCCGACGTTCGAGCGCGCCCTTTCGCGGGCCATTCCGCAACCGGCACCGCCCCCGAGGGCGGCCGTCGGGCGCAACGACCCTTGTCCGTGCGGCAGCGGCAAGAAGTACAAGAAGTGCTGCGGCAAGGACCTCTAGCAAGGGTTTTGCGTCATGGCGTCAAAGGGCAACGGAGCAAGGAAGGGCGTTCGCCACCTCAAGTGGGCGGCGGCTTTGGATGCGCTGGATGACAACGCGGCGCTCCTTCTCATCGTCCTTCGCATAGCCCTGTTCGTGATCATTCTGCTCGCGCTTCGCGGTTTGCTGCGCCTCTATTTCTTCGGGGGCACGTTCCTCGGCAAGGAGGTGCCATCCGCCAAGATCGAGCGCATCGAGGTGAAGGCGGGGGACGCCGTTCCGGCCGCCATCCTTCTGGATCATCTCCGCATCAACGAGGGGATGCCTATGCTAGACCCGGAGCAAGGCCTCTTCGCCGGCGACCTCGGCAAAAGGCAGGAGAAGATCCTTCGCGCCGCCCCGGCCCTGGCTTCGCTTTCCATAACGCGCGGCCCGTCCAACGTCGTCCACGTGCTGTCGACGGAGCGCGTTCCGCTCGCCCGCATTGGCTCCACGTTCGACTACATGATCGACCGTTACGGAGTGGTTTTCGTGCGCCACCGCGGCATAGACGGCCTGCCGGTCATCACAGGTGTCGGCATGGCGCTGCGGCCTGGCGACAGGCTCACCTCCAATCGGATGCTTCTGTCGGCCCTGGAGTTGCTGCGCTGCCTGGAGGAAGGCGGCAGCGAGCTACGCAAGGGGTTCATAGCCTCCCTCGACGTCTCCAAGCCCGACTATGTCCAATGCGAGTTCATTGACGGGCGCGTCGCGAAGTTCGCCTGGCGCCACATGGGCCGCGGCGAGCGTGGCAGGCCATGGCTGGTCGCCCAGCTGAACGGCTACGTGGCAACGATACAGTCCCCGCGTAGCAAGGGGTGCAAGTACTTCGACCTGACAATCCCGGGCCACTGCTACGCTTCGCAAAGCCGGTGAAGGCCGGTGAGGGGACCCAGCCGGTTGGGTTCCTTGTGCAACGCGGATGGCGGCTGGTATAATCATTGCGTTCGCGGCATCTTAGGTTCGCCGGTTGCCGCCACCACCGCATGAGACAGATGTCCCCTTCCCTTCCCAACGATGGCAGCTTGCCTAAGCCCGGAACTTTGCTTGATCCGGCGCCCGCATCTGGGCGTCCGGACATGGGAGGGGCCTAGATGAGATCGCGCTCCGCCGCAGACAGAATCCGCGCCATGTCCTTCTGCACGGTGATGGCGCTTTCGCTGCTGCTCCTCGTCCTTGTGAACCTCGTCGCGCAGCGGTGCGACTTCTTGTTCCCTTTCCCCGGAGCAAGGCAAAGGCTGTCGGAAAGGACCCGCGAGGCGCTCGCCTCGCTGACGGGTCGCATCGAGTGCGTGGCGGTCATCCCGCAATCCGACAGGCTCTTCCACGAGCTGCGTGGGCTCCTCCTCGACATGAAGGACGCGGCCACAAACGCTGAGGTCACCCTTACGTTCCTCGATCCGCATACGGATCTTGGACATTCCGCTGATGCGATCCGCCGCTACGGCGCCGGAGGCTGGGCCGTCGTCTTCGATGACGGTTCAAGGACCGCGACGGTCCCCTACTCCGAGCTGATCGAATCCCCGCGCACGTCGCAGGACACCTCGCACATGGCATCACCGCTGCCGCCCCGTTTCGTGGGCGAAGCCGCCTGCATGGCTGCGCTGACGCGCCTGATACACCCCGAGGAGCCTGTGATCTACTCCGTTTCAGGCCATGGGGAACGCGATTTCGCAAGCTACGACCGCGTTTCCGGCTACAGCGATTTCGCACGCGAGATGTCGCGCGAGGGCTACCTGCTGCGTCGCCTGCCGCCAGGGACCGTCGAGATTCCGGCCGATTGCTCGGTTCTCGTGGTCGCGGGGCCGCGCACCGCGCCGTCCGACTTCGAGTCCATCGCCATTCTCGAATACCTAGGCCGCGGCGGCGCGCTCATGTTCCTCGTTGATCGTCCCGACAGGATGCCCTCAGGCTGGGAGGGCGTTCTCGCCCGCGTCGGCGTGGAGGTCTCCGGCTTCTCCGCTATCGGCGGTGGGACGCTCGGCGACTACCGGCTCCTTACCGACCGCATCTCCGAACATGCCGTCGTGGAAGGGCTTTCCGGCGATGCCGTCTGCTTCGTCAACCCGCCGGTCCTCGACATCCTTCCCGACACGCCGGTGTCGGCGACCTCAATTGTCATGGCCCCTGCGGGATCATGGGGCGAATCGACGCCGGACTCGCTACCGCGCCACTACGATCCCGGCGTCGACCGGCAGGGCGACCTCACCCTCGCGGCCGCCATACAGGGGCCTCATGGCGACGACCTGGGCATACGGGCGTTGCACGCTTTCGTGGTCTCGGGATCGGACTTCGCCTCCAACGCCCTCCTAGACGGCGGCTCGACCGCCAACCGCGATCTGCTGATGAACGCGCTCAACTGGCTCGCGGCACGGCGGCTGGCGGCGGCGCCATCATCAGGCGGGGGCAGCGGCGTGCTTCGTCTCGCGATCCCGCGCAAGCGGCAGATACGCTTCTGGCTGCACTCCGTCGCGGCATGGCCGGCATTGGTGGCCGTGATCGGGCTCGTCATGGCCTGGATCCGGAGGCATACCGCATAGGGGGACGGCGATGTTCGACTTCAAGACCATATCCCGCCTTCTCTGCGCCTGCGCGGCTTGCCTTGGCCTGCTATGGGCGATCGATCACGCGTCTCCCGAGCAGCGCGGATCCGGCAGGGGAAGGCTCCTCGGATTCGCTTTGCGCGACGCCGACCAGCTCCTCATCGAGCGGCAGGACGGGCGCATCATCGAGCTCCAGCAGCGGCGCGGGGAATGGAGGCTCATGCGCCCGCGCACCATGGCCGCGGACGAGGAGACTGTGCTTAAGGCGCTCGACGAACTTGAACGCGCCCCGATCATCGAGCGAATCGACAGCCGCGACCTCCAGCTCCGGGAGATATCGCATAGCGATTTCGGCCTTACCCCGCCTGCGGGGCGCGTCGTCGTTCGCGGCCCGCGCTTTCGCGCGGAGATCCTGTGCGGGGACTACGACGCCGCCACGAACGGCGTCTTCGTCAAGTTCGAGCCGGGGATCGACGTTTTCGTGACGTCGCCGTCGCTGCGCTCGCTTCTGTCGCTCTCCGACCGGGACTTCGCGGACAGGCGCCTCTTCCCATCGGACATGAGACTGGTCAACGCGGTCGTCCTGCGCCGTCCGGAAACAGGGGACCTCAAGCTGGTGCGGTCAGGGCGTTCCTCATGGACGATAACGCAGCCCGTCGAGGCCCTGGCTGACTGGGATGTCGTTGCCGGGTTCTTCGAGACGCTGTCTTCTTCCTCTGCAATCGATTTCGCAGGTGCCGGAGCGCCGTCGTCGCTTGACCCGGCGTCCGCCACAACGATACGCCTCTTCGCGCAGAACGACGTCGCCGGACATTCGGTCCTGGTCGGCGGACATGTGCCCGGTGTAGCCGACCATGCATACGCGCAAGGCCAGGACGGAGCAGTCGTCGTCGCCACCGGGGCCATCCGACGCGCCGCGATGATGACCGCCTACGACTTCCGCTCCCGCCGTCTCTTCCCGTCATCGTCGTCAAAGCCCGTCAAGGCCATCACGATAGAGACGCCATCGGAGACCGTCTCCATGCGCAGGGCGGAGAACGGAGCATGGACGATCGTGGCTCCTGTGGCGGCGCCAGCGGAGCCTGCCGAGGTCGCATCACTCATTGACTCAATACTTACGATCTCGGCAGACAGACTCGTTCCCGCCGCCGGCATCGAGTCTGAGCCGGCGTCGAACCGCATCGCGTCCGTGACCGTCGCATACGGTGCGGAAGGCGTATCCTTCGACCTCTTCCCGCGCCATAACGATGCGTCGGAGCGCATAGCGATATGGCCGCGCGGATCGGACACGCTTTACCTGACGGCGCCTGGCGTCATATCCAACATCGCCGAACGATGCCACGATCCACGCGCCCTTGTGTCGCGGACCGTCATCGACGTCGACACCGACACCGTGCGCTCGGTCTCGGTGTCGAGAGGCGGGGATGTCGCCGGAAGCGCCGAGCGCGTCGCCGACGGATGGGCGTCGGCGACGCCGGGGCGCGAGCTTGACGAACAGGCGTTTCGCTCCATGCTTGCGGCCGTCCGTCCGCTTAGGGCCGAGTCGGTGATGTCAGCCGAGATCTCCGACGACCTCTCCCCGGCGGCTGACGACATCGTGATATCGTTCGACTTCGCGGACGGCGCGACGCTTCGCCGTTCGCTCGTCGTGTGCGCCCCAGACGACAATGGCAGGCGACGGGCGTATGTCACGGGTTCCGACATCCTCTTCTCGCTATCGACCGAAACCGCCGCGACGCTGGTCCGCCCCATACTCCTGCCTGAAACGCCGGAGATCCAGGGCGAGAGCGCGGCGGACACGGCTACCCAACTCCCCGCACAAGGGCAATGATCAAAATGGACAAGACCGGTTTCGACAACGAAAAATACCTTTCCCTTCAATCCGAGGCCATATTCGAACGGCAGCGGATGTTCGGCAGCAAGCTCTACCTCGAGTTCGGCGGCAAGCTCATGTTCGACATGCACGCCGCCCGGGTCCTCCCCGGCTACGACCCGAATGTGAAGATCCGCCTTCTCCAGAAGCTCAAGGACCATGTGGACATCGTCCTTTGCATATACGCCGGCGACATCGAGCGCAAGAAGATGCGCGCGGACTTCGGCATCTCCTACGACGCCGACGCCCTCAAGCTCATCGACGACATCCGCTCGCAGGGGCTCACCGTCCGCGCGGTCGTCATCACGCGTTTCGAGGGGCAGCCGGCCGCCGTCCAGTTCCGCCACCGCCTCGAACGGCGCGGCATCAAGGTCTATTGCCACCGCCCGACGCGTGGCTACCCGACCAATGTCGACACCATCGTGAGCGAGGAGGGCTACGGCGCATCCGAATACGTCGAGACGGAGCGCCCCATCGTCGTCGTGACAGGTCCCGGCCCCGGATCCGGCAAACTCGCCACGTGCCTGTCGCTCCTCTACCACGACCGCCGCGCCGGACGCATGGCCGGATACGCCAAGTTCGAGACATTCCCGATCTGGAACCTACCGCTCAAGCACCCGGTCAACCTCGCCTACGAAGCCGCCACCGCCGACCTCGGCGACGTCAACATGATCGACCCGTTCCATGCGGACGCCTACGGCAAGACCACCACCAACTACAACCGCGACATCGCCGCCTTCCCGCTCCTCCGCGCCATCTGGGAGAAGATCACCGGTTCCTCATGCCCGTACAAATCGCCCACGGACATGGGCGTCAACTGCTGCGGCTTCGGCATAGTCGACGATGATGTCGTCCGCGAGGCGTCCAAGCAGGAGATCATCCGCCGCTACTTCCGCACCGCCGCCGAATACGCGATGGGCGGTACCGAGCGCGGTCCGCTCGACCGCATAGACCTCCTTATGAGCGACCTCGGCCTGAAGCCCGAGGACCGCCCCGTGGTCGTTCCCGCCCGCGAAGCGGCCGAAGCCGGCAAAAAGGCCGGCAAGGGCTTCGACGGCATCTACACCGGCGCGGCGATTCGTCTGGGCGATGGCTCCATCGTGACAGGCACGAACTCCGCGACCATGCACGCCGCGTCCTCCGCGGTCCTCAACGCCATCAAGCGCCTCGCCGGCATCCCGAGCAAGCTCCATCTGCTCCCGCCTGAGGTGATACGGCAGATCGTCTATCTCAAGGCGGACATCCTCCACGAGCGCGAGCACAGCCTCAATCTCGACGAGCTTCTCGTGGCCCTCTCCATGTCCGCATCGGCCAACCCGGCCGCCGAAGCCGCGATGGCGCAGCTCCCGATGCTGCGCGATTGCGAGATGCACCTCACCCATATCGTCGCCCCTGGCGACGAGGCCGGCCTCCGCCGCCTCGGGCTCCGCACCACCTCCGATCCGCGCTTCCGCACCTCGACGCTCCTTTCATGAAGCACGTGCTTGTCACCGGCGGCGCGCGCCGCATAGGCAGGGCCATCTCGCTCATGGTCGCCGCGAATGGCGGTATGCCGGTCATCCATTGCAACGAATCGGTCGATGAGGCCGAGCGCCTGAAGAATGAAATCGCCGCTTCCGGCGGCGAGGCGCGCGTGGTGCGCGCGGATCTGTCGCGGACGGAGACGATGGACGCCCTGTTCGACGAAATCCTCTCCAAGACCGGCGGACACCTCGACGCCATAGTCAACAACGCCTCGCTCTACGCCCCGACGGGCCACGGCGCCGCCTGCCGCTCAATCCATGTGCTTTCGCCGCTTGCGCTCATCCGCCGCCTGGCGGCCATGGGGGACGGCAAGGCCGTAGTCAACATCCTCGACACGCGAGTACGCGACGACGCTCATGCCGAATACATGGCGGCGAAGAACGAATTGCGGAACCTGACCATTTCGCTAGCGCGCGAACTAGCGCCGGCTGTCCGAGTCTGCGGCGTAGCCGCCGGCGCGGTCCTGCAGGAGGATGGCCACCCGGTCTCGGAACTCGAACGCCTAGCCTCCTTCAACCCGCTGCACGCCCACGGCACACCGGATGGGCTTGCGGAATGCGTACGCTTCCTGCTGGAGACGGACTTCATGACGGGTGAGATCATCCACTACGATGGCGGCTACCATTTGGGGAAGGGTTGAAGGGTTGAAGGGTTGAAAGGTTCAAAGGTTGAAGAGTTGAAAGGTTGAAAGGTTTGGACAAGATCAGGATATGCGGGCTTGAGCTTGAAGTCTATCTCGGCGTGCGCGATGACGAGCAGGCCGCGCCACGCATGGCCATCGCGGACATAGCCCTCGACATAGACCTCGCAAAGGCGTCGCGGACGGATGACCTCGCCGACACCGTTGACTACGACGCTCTGTGCGATGCCCTGAGGCGGCGTTGTGCCCCTCACCGGTACGGCGCCGAACCCCGCCGCTATGCGCTCATCGAGCGCCTGGCTGGCGAAATCGCCGACATCTGCCTCGCTTTCGACGGCAGGATCAAATCAGTCGAGGTCATCGTCGGAAAGCCCGGCGCCATTCCCGGCACACGCACCGTCCAGGTCGAAATCCGACGGGGATGAGACGGGAAACCATCCACTGCATGACGCGGCGCCGTGACGGCTGGGACTATTGCGCTCCCGGCCGCTACATGGTGACGCTTTCCCTCGCCGACCGCACTCGCCCCTGGCTTGGCACCCTGCGTCTCGGAAAACCCGAGCCGCCGAGCCCGGGCGTATCTGCGCCCGGCATAGTGCCGCCGTCTCGTTGAAAAGCGCCTTCACCCTGAGCTCTTCACGGTCCGCCGCGATCTGGAGATCCCCCTCCCCCTCGGCCCCGGCGGTGCCATTATCACGGCGCATTTTTCCGCAATCGGCAACGCATCCCTTCTTCAGCGCCTCGACTTTCATCAGGTGCAGTGCTCGCGCCGTTTCTTCGCCTACCGCCGCGACAGATACGGCAACCCACTGCCGGACGAGCCGCCCGCGCTGGAGACCCCGGAGTTCGCGCTCGCGAGCGAGCTCGCGAGCACCATGGCCGAAGCCGGCGCAGTGGTGGTCTGCCCCTGCATCTCGCATGGCGAGCGCGAGATCGCGCGGCGCCTCTACAAAACCAGCGCCGCTATGATCGTATTGCGCAACAAGGGCTTCGCGCCGCTCTACAAACCCGAAGGCGCGCTCTTCGACCATTGCGCGGAGAGGAGCCTCCTCATGCTCGCCCCGGCAGCTTGGCCCTTCATGCCGGGGCGCAAGGACATGACCCGTGACGACGCCTGCGCCCTCAACCGAATCGCGCAGGCCATCGCCGGCGACGGCGCAGCGGAAATCAACTATCACGGCATGGCCCCCGCCGACATCGATCGCCTCGTCCGCGAAGCCGTCGCAGGCCGGTGATTATTGGGGCACATACGGTCAGCCACTCGTCTTGGCGACACGAGAATGAAACTCGAAAAGATGGTGGGCGCGACTGGACTCGAACCAGTGACCCCTACCGTGTGAAGGTAATGCTCTAACCAACTGAGCTACGCGCCCTGAAAAGGATGTGATAAGTGTATCAAAATCAGACCCGTCAGGTCAAACCTTTACTGTAGTCTGTCACGACGGCGGAGGCCGTCATAGACCAAGCGTCGGGGCGATGATGTCCGCGACGGGCGCGAAGGTCCTGCGATGGATCGGGCATGGGCCAAGCGTACGCAGGGCGTCGAGATGCGCCTTGGTCCCGTAACCGGCGTTGGACGCGAAGCCGTAGCCGGGATAAAGGGCGTCCATCTCCACCATAAGGGCGTCGCGCCGGACCTTGGCGACGACGCTGGCCGCCGCAATCAGAAGACTTTTGGCGTCACCCTTGACGATGGCCGTCGATGGGACCGGCAGACCTTTGGGCGGCAGGCCGTCCACAAGCGCGTGGACGGGCTGCGGGGAGCCAAGATCAAGTATCGCGCGCCGCATGGCGAGATGCGTGGCGCGCAGGATGTTCAGGTCGTCTATCTCCTCCACGGAGGCCGAGCCGAGACCTATGCGGACGCCAGGCAGCTCCATCAGAACGGAGCAGAAGCATGAGCGTGCCGCGGCGGTGAGCTTCTTGCTGTCGGTGAGACCCGAAAGCGGACCGTCCAGATACGAATCGGCGTCCGCCGACGCTATGACGACGGCGGACGCATATACCGGACCTGCAAGCGGACCGCGGCCGACCTCGTCCACGCCGGCCAGAACGGCTCCTGGATGCTCTTTCCAGAAACTGTGCTCGAACGCAAGCAACGCGGAGGCCTACGCCTCGCGAAGACGCGCGGCCTTGCCCGTGCGGTCACGGAGGAAGTACAGCTTGGCGCGACGGACGCGCGAGCTGCGCTCGACCTCGATGCGCTCGATGTACGGGGAATGCACCGGGAAGACCTTCTCGATGCCGACGCCGTACGAGATGCGGCGGACGGTGAAAGTCTCCGTGCTGCCGCCGCCATCGCGGGCGATGACCGTTCCGATGAACGCCTGGACGCGCTCCTTGTTGCCTTCCTTGATCTTGACGAATACCTTCACTCCGTCGCCGATCTTGAAGGACGGGACATCCGCCTTAAGGGCTTCCGCGTTTATTTTCTCTATGATCTTTGCCGCCATGGCTGCACTCCTATGTTCGAAGTTAGGAAGTTGGTAGTTGGAAAGTTGGGAAGTTGGGGGTGAGGGTAGGGGGGATCATGCCTTCTTTTTGGCGACCAGATCCGGTCTTCTGCGCGCCGTCAGCCTGTATGCCGCCCGTCTGCGCCATGTCGCGACCGCCTTGTGGTCTCCGCCCTGGAGGACCTCCGGCACGCGCATTCCTCGGAACTCCGGTGGCCGCGTGTACTGCGGGTACTCCAGCATGTCCTCCGAGAAGGACTCCTCCGTCGTCGCCTCCGCGCCGCCGCCGAGAACCCCCGGAAGCAGCCTGACGACCGCATCGATGACCACCGCCGCCGGAAGCGTGCCGTTGGTGAGGACGTAGTCGCCTATGGAAAGCGTCTCGGACACAAGCGCCTCGCCGACTCTCGCGTCGATGCCCTCGTAGTGACCGCACAGGAAGACGAGATGCGACTCCTTGGAGAGTCTTCTGGCGTCGGCCTGCGAGAACCGCCGCCCCGACGGGGCCATCAGCACCACCCTGGTCTTCGGACCGCGCAGGGCCTCGACTGCCTCGAAGATCGGCTCCGGCTTCATCAGCATGCCGGGGCCGCCCCCGTATGGCCTGTCGTCCGCGGTCCGCCTGGCGTCCTGCGCGAAGTCGCGCAGATCCACCATGCGCAAATCGACCGCTCCCATCCCGGATGCCCGCTTCAGCATGCTTGTGCCGGCGAAGCCCTGGAACATCTCCGGGAAGAGCGTGACGACGTCGATCCTGAGCGGTGCGTCGGGCACGCCCGAGGCCTTCCTACGCCTCGGCGGACTCGGCCGCCTTGGCCTTGCGGGCGCGACGGAGGATGCTGGCGACCGTCTCGGAAACGCCGGCGCCGTTGCCCAGCCAGTAGTCGACGCGATCCATCTTTACCGCGTAGTTCTCGCCCTTTTTCTTGGGATCGTAGGATCCGAGGATCTCGATGAAGCGCCCGTCGCGGGGCGAGCGGGAGTCGGTGGCGACTATGCGGAACGAGGGTCCGTTGTTGCAACCGGTCCTGCGAAGACGTATTATGACCATGATGATTCCTTCTCCAATAAGGTCTTAAGATGATAGCGTTTTAGCGGCGGCGTTTCAAGCCGGAAATTGCGCTATTCGTCCGCTTCGGCATCCGGTACGCGCTCGACGACGATCTCCGGGTCCACCTCGTTGCGGAGGTAGGCCTCTACGCCGTTCTTGAGCGTCATCTGCGCGTGGGGGCATGAACCGCATGCGCCATGGAGGCGCAGATAGACCGTCTTGCCTTCCAGCTTGACGAACTCGCAGTCGCCGCCGTCCGCCTGGAGCATCCCGCGGATGTCCTCGACCTTTTCCTTGATTTTCTCTTCCATGCTTGTTCTCCAATGAAAACGGATGGATATTGTACCATCTGGCGGCGATCCGCGCCAGCCCAAGTTCCGGATCCCATCGCGGCGGCACGTTTTGTGCTATACTTGTCAAACAAATGCAGGTATCCGCGAAAGACAATCTGGCGCTTCGCCTTTTTGATGGCGCCACGGCACCGGGGGACGGGAATTGAAGGATGACGTCTGCGCAATCCTTGGCGACATCCACGCCAATCTCGAGGCGCTAACGGCCGTCCTCGATGACGCCCGTTCACAGAACGTCACGTCGTTCCTGTGCCTCGGCGACGTGGTCGGATACAACGCCAACCCGCATGAATGCATACAGATCGTGCGTTCGCTCCAATCGCCCACCGTGCGCGGCAACCACGACCACTACTGCTCCCACGCCGAGCCGCTGGCGGATTTCCAGCCGAACGCCGCGAGCGTGATCGCATGGACCCGCGGGGTCCTTGACGACGACGACAAGGCGTGGCTGCGGGGCCTTCCGTTCTCATGCGTCCCCATGCAGGGCGTGACGCTGGTGCACGGGACGCTGGACATGCCGGACAGATGGGGCTATGTCTTCGACGAGATCGACGCCGAGGCCAACTTCGCCTACCAGACCACTCCCATCTGCTTCCACGGACATACGCATGTCCCCGTGGTGTTCGAGCGCCACGGCACGTCGATAGAGCGTATGGAGCCGCCGGCATTCGACATGAAGCGCCGCATCGCGCCCGGCAGGCGCTGCTTCATCAACGTGGGCAGCGTCGGGCAGCCTCGCGATGGCGACCCCAGGGCTTCGTACGTCATATACAGGCCGGCTTCGCGCGAGATCGAGTTCCGGCGCGTCCAGTACGACATCAACACGGCCGCTGCAAAGATCCTCAAGGCCGACCTCCCTGAACGCCTGGCGATGCGCCTATACTACGGGAGGTAGCGGCGATGCTCTCGGCAAGGAACCTGTCTGTGCGCTACGGCGGTGTGCAAGCGCTTTCGGACGTGTCCTTCGATCTGGATTCCGGAATTTGCTTCGTATGCGGGCAAAGCGGGGCCGGCAAGACGACCCTGATCAGGGCTATCTGCGGCGTCGCGGGGACATCGACCGGAACGATCTCGCTGGACGGCATCGACGTCGCCGAGGATCCGATGCGCGCCCGTCGCCACATCAGCTATCTGCCGGACGTGCCGCCGCTGTACCCCGACCTGACGGTCGAGGAGCACCTCTCGTACAGAGGCCGTCTCAAAGGGCTGTCCGGCCGTCGTCTGCGGGCCAGGATGCGTCATGTCATGGAAGCCCTCGACCTGAAGGACCTCGCGACGAGGCGGACGATCTCGCTTTCGGCCGGACAGCGGCGCCGCGTGGGCATAGCCGACGCCCTTCTTTGCGAAACGCGCCTGCTTCTTCTCGACGATCCCTTCGCAGGACTCGACGAAGCCCACGCCCGATCGCTTCTCCAGACCCTCGCGCCAGTCGCCAAGCACGCCATCGTCATCCTAGCCACGCATGATCTCGCGCTTGCGGCGCAGGCCACCGGCGCGAAGTGCCTCGTGCTTGCTTCCGGGCGCTTGGCGGCGCTCATGGACGTAGATGGCGACTCGCCGCTTTCGGAGAGGTGCGACGAGGCCGCGAAAGCCGCCCTGCTCCTGGGGGTCGAGCCATGACCTGGCGTCATGCGACCGGCGCCGTGGCGTCGCAGATCCGCAGGATGCTGGCCATCGCCACGACGACGTCCATAGAGTTGCAAGGTCAGCCGGCGGTCCTACTCGTCACCCTTTCCGGATTCGTGGCGACGGCGCTCATCCCGCTCCTCCAGCTCCATTCGTTCGGAGAGCCGGGACGCCTCGCCCGCGATGGCGGCCTCGCATACCAGATGGTGATCGGCATCGTCCTGGCGGCCATCGGCGCCGCCACCACGCTGCATGACGAGATCGATTCCGGCGCGGTCTCTTCCGCCATATCCAAGCCCGTCTCGCGCGATGTCTTCCTACTTGGCAAATGGCTTGGGGTCATGCGCGTGGTCCTCAGGTTCTGGTTCTGCGCGCTCTCGGCGATACTCGTCGCCGAACGCATAGCTGAGCGCATGACCCCGGATGGCCCGGCCACGGACAAGCCTGCGCAGCTCGCGCTGCTCCTCGCCCCTGCCTTGGCCTTGATATGCGCCGGCTACAGGCACAACAGGAAGGGCCGCCGCTTCTGCAAGGGCGCGCTCGACGCGCTGGCCGCGCTTTCAGCCGCGCTCCTCGCGCTCGCATTCGTCTTCGACAGGACCGGAGCCGCCTCCCCTTCCCTCGCGAACCTCGATCTTCGCATCGTCCCTGTCTCCGTGCTTGTGCTCATGTCGCTCGCCGTCAATGCCGCGATCGCGCTCGCGCTCGCCACGCGACTTGGCGCCGCGCCGTCGATCGCGATCTGCCTCGCCCTTCTTTTCCTCGGGCTGGCGTCGGACGCCATCCGCCTGCTGCCGTTCGGCTTCCTCTCGGTCATTCTGCCGGACGTCCAGTCATTCTGGATGTGCGACTCGCTCGCCGACGGCGCTTCGCTCCCTGTCGGCTATCTGGGGGCCGCCGCCATCTATTCCCTCTCGCTCGTCGCGGTGGCGCTGGGGGGCGGAATGCTTTCGCTGCGGAGGCGGGAGATCGCCTAGAGCGCCCCGGCACACGCGATGGAAGGCGAAAGCGTCCTCGACGCCCGCGCACGGGACATTCAACTGGTCGCAAGACGTTCCGATGGGATGCGGACTCCGCCGGTTGCGGCGTCCGTTTTCGATTCGTCCGCAACCGCGCCGGCCAGGAAGAGCGATCCAAGGACCACCACCCCGCCGCCATTCGCCATGGCCCAATCGAGGGCCGAGGCGTACGCCTTGCGCCACATAGGCTCGGTACAGACATCTTTGAAGCCGGCCTTGCGCATCTCGTCCGCGAGGGCGTCGGCGGACAGAGTGCGTTCTGACGGGGTCTCCGTAGCGAAGGCCGCGGAGAAGCGCGACCGTAGCGACTTCAGGCACGATGCGACGTCCTTGTCGGCGCAGAAGCCGGCTACGAGGGCGAACGGACGCCCCTTGGCGAATCGACGCAGCGACTCCGAGAACGCCGCCGCGGCAGGTGGGTTGTGGGCGCCGTCCGCGATCACAGGCGGATCGTCCGAAAGTATCTGGAAGCGGCAGGGCCACGAGACGGACGAGATGCCCGCCTTGAAGGCCTCGTCCGTGATAGGTATCCCCGTCGTGGACGAGAAGGCCTCCAGGGCGGCGACGGCCGTGGCGAGGTTCTCCATCTGGTAGGATCCCTCAAGCGCGAACGGGATCGATGAGACAGTCCTGAAGTCGTCCTCGAACGACACCTTTCCGCCGCGCCGTTCCACGCTGACGCCTGGATCGACCATCGGCGCCCCAACCGCGGAGGCGACCGCCGTTATCTCCTCCCTTGCCTCGCCGTCTATCGACTGGCCAAGCACGAATGGTCTGCCGGGCTTGATGATCCCGGCCTTCTCATGCGCTATCGCGCGCAGGGTGTCGCCTAGATACTGGCAATGCTCGAGGCCGATGGTCGTGATCGCCGACACGACGGGCAGGATCACGTTGGTGGCATCCAGGCGTCCGCCGAGCCCGGTCTCCACCACGGCCAGCCTGACGCCTTGCGAGCGGAAGATGTCGAACGCCATGGCGGTGGCGCATTCGAAGAATGTCGGCTCCTGTCCGTCGCCTTCTGCGGCGACGGCCCTCGCGACATCCTCGACGCGGGCCAGCGATTCCGCGAGCACTTCGTCCGCGACGGGTCGTCCGGCGATGCGGATGCGCTCGTTGAAGAAGACCAGATGCGGCGAGGTGTAGAGGCCGACGTCCCCCACCCCGGCGTTCTGCAGCACCGACGCGGCGATGGCGGCCACAGATCCCTTGCCATTCGTGCCGGCCACGTGGATGGCGGCGAAGGTCCTCTCCGGATGCCCGAGGGCCTCCATCAGCGCCTCCGTGCGCTCAAGTCCCGGGCGCATGCCGAAGCGCCGCCTTGCGCAAAGCGCCGCGATCCTCTCGCCGATATCGGACTTGGCGGACATGGCCTTAGGGGATGTGGCTGGCCTACTTGCCGGCGGCAGCCGGGCAGGACTTGCAGGAATGCGGGCAGGTGACGTCCTCGCCGTTCCAGCAATAGGTGCAGACGCTCTCCTTGGGCAGGCCTATCGCCTCGATCATGTCGTCGAGGCGCTGGAACGCGAGCGACGTGAGGCCCAGTCGGCGGCGGATGCGGTCGGTCATGGCCTTGCACTTCTCGCCATCCTGGTCGATGTACTCGCGGAAGTCGGCGTTCTCGCCGTCGATCTCCTTCGCGGTGCGGCGGGCGATCAGCTCGTCCTCCGAGTTCGTGCGCGAGAAGTTGAGGAAGCGGCATCCGAAGAGGAGCGGCGGACAGGAGATGCGCATGTGTATCTCGCTGGCCCCGTCGTCGTAGAGGCGCCGCGCCTGGTCGCGGAGCTGGGTGCCGCGGACTATGGAATCGTCGCAGCAGACGAGGCGCTTCCCGCGGATGAGATCCGGGATGGTGAGAAGCTTCTTGTTGGCGATGAGCTGGCGGCGCGACTGGTCGGTCGGCATGAAGCTTCGAGGCCATGTCGGCGTGTACTTGACGAACGGCCGCTTGTACGGGAGTCCGGTGGCATGCGAGTAGCCCAGGGCGTTCCCGACGCCGGAGTCGGGGACGCCGGCGACGAGGTCCGCGTCCGCCGGCGAGCGTCTCGCGAGCGCCTCGCCGCCACGGTAGCGGGCGGCCTCCACGTTGATGCCCTCGTAGGTGGATGCCGGGAAGCCGTAGTAGATCCAGAAGAAGGCGCAGATGCGCATTTCCGGGCGCGGCAGGGCGCGGATATCTTCGCCATCGGCGGTGAGGAGGACGACCTCGCCGGGACCGAGGTCCCTGTGGATCGAATAGCCAAGGTTCGGCAGGGCCGTGGTCTCCATCGTAACCGCGAAGCCGTCGGCGTCGCGGCCGATTATCACGGGCGTGCGGCCGTAGCGGTCGCGCATGGCGTATATCTGCCCCTTCTCGGTCAGGATGAGAAGCGAGCACGAGCCACGGACCACCTCCTGCACGTAGCGCAGGCCGTCCTCGAAGGTCTCCTGCGTGTCGATGAGCGCCGAGATCATCTCGGTGGGGTTGATGCCCATGCCGGTCGTCTGCGCCAGGTGGCTGCGCCGCACGGCAAAGAGGGCCTTCAGCAGCTCGTCCATGTTCGAGATGAACGACACGCTGACGATGGCGTAGGTCCCGAGGTGGGAGGTCGAGATGATCGGCTGGTCCTCGAGGTCGCTGATGACGCCTATTCCGGCTCGACCGGAGAAACCGGGCAGTTCGTCCTCGAACTTGCTGCGGAAGTGCGCGTTCGAGATGTCGTGTATGCGGCGGCGGAAGCCGGACGGACCGACCATCGCCATGCCCGCGCGCCTGGTCCCGAGATGCGAGTGGTAGTCCGTACCGTAGAAAAGATCGTTGACGCAGTCCCTGCGAGATACGCAGCCGAAGAAACCACCCATTTGAACTCCTTGATAAGGGCCCCGATCACACGGAGGCCGTGCATGTTGATTCTACCGCAAAAGGGGGCTGGAATGCCAGACTTTCCGCACAGCGTGTCCGGCAAGGCGAAAGTCACGAAGTGCGCGGCATGGGAACGGCTCAGGGCGGGAACTCGTTCACGGCCATGACGCCGGGACCGTGCCGCAACCGTCGAAGACGGTCTTTCGCCGAAGCCGGCTTCCGTGTTCCCGCGCGTAGCGCTCTCTGCGTTCTCTGCGACTCTGCGTGAGATAATCGCTGTTTCCGCCAACTTTCGCGAACATCGCGGACATCGCATGAGGCAATCAACCCCGGCCCTCCCCAACTATCCAACTCCCCAACTATCCAACTCCCCTCCCATAGCATGTATAATTGCCGCGAATGGCGCGGAGGCGCATGTGGTGATGGAACGGATACGGCTTATCGCACTTGATCTGGACGGGACGCTTCTCGATTCGTCGAAGAGGCTATCGGAGCGCAACCGCGCCGCCTTGGCTTCGGCAGCGGCGCGGGGCATCGAGATCGTGCCGACGACCGGGCGTTTCTTCGGCGGCATGCCGCAGGCCGTCCGCGACCTGCCGTTCGTCCGCTATGCGGTGACGATCAACGGCGCCCAGGTCTACGACCGCGTGGAGGACGTGGCGATAGCCAGGGTCGAGATCCCGCTGGAAACGGCTCTGGGCGTTATGGGAATACTGGACGGCTTCGACTGCATATACGACTGCTACCAGGACAACTGGGGCTGGATGACCGAGGCGATGCGGAATCGGGCCGCCGAATACGCCGCCGACCCGCATTACGTCGAGATGATCCGCACGCTTCGGCGGCCCGTCCCGGAGTTGAAGGCGCATCTCGCGGCGAAGGGCGTCGACGTTCAGAAGATCATGCTCTTCGCCCGGGACCGCGACATCATACCGTCGATCCGCGATGCCATCTCCGATCACTTCCCGGACTTGGTCCTCACCCGCTCGACCCAGGACAATCTCGAGATCAACCACGCCCGCGCCCACAAGGGCGAGGCGCTGCGCCTGCTGGCGGCACATCTTGGATTCGGCATCGGGGATGTCATGTCCTTCGGCGACGGTCTCAACGACCTCACCATGGTCCGCGACGCGGGGATCGGCGTAGCCATGGCCAATGCCGCGCCGGAGGTGCTGGCCGTAGCGAAGCGCGTCACGCTGTCGAACGACGAGGATGGCGTCGCCGCCGTGATCGAGGGGTTGTGTTAGTCGAATGCGCCCCCATGCCGGGATGGCGCTCCGCGCGAAACACTGAAACCTTTGTCGCGGCGGGCCGGAGCCCGTTCCGTGTCCGGCAAGGCGAAAGTCACGAAGCGGGCGGCATGGGAACGGCTCGTGGCGGGAACTCGTTCACGGCCATGACGCCGGGACCGTGCCGCAACCGTCGAAGACGGTCTTTCGCCGAAGCCGGCTTCCGTGTTCTCGCGCGTAGCGCTCTCTGCGCTCTCTGCGCTCTCTGCGGCTCTGCGTGAGATAATCGTTGTTTCAGACCCATCACATGATCGAAGGGGTTTGCGCCGCCGGCCTGACTGCGGGTATAATGTCCGCATGGCAGGAATGGAAATCACGAAAACGGAAATCGAAGGCGTCCTGATACTTTCGCCCAAGGTCTTCAAGGATGCCCGCGGTTACTTCGTCGAGACTTACAACGCGGAGCGCTACGCAGCCGCCGGCATTGGCGCGACGTTCGTCCAGGACAACGAGAGCATGTCGTCCAAGGGCGTGGTGCGCGGGCTGCACTGGCAGGCCGCGCCGTTCACGCAGGCGAAGCTCGTCCGCGTGATACGCGGCGCCGTATGGGATGCCGTCGTGGACATCAGAAAAGGTTCCCCCACCTACGGGAAGCACGTCTCGGTGGTCCTCTCCGCCGATAACGGCCTGCAGCTCTTCATACCGCGCGGCTTCGCGCATGGGTTCGTCGTCATGGAGGACGAGACGATCTTCTCCTACAAGTGCGACAACCCCTATTCGCCGGCCCATGAGCGCGGGATGCGCTTCGACGACCCCGCGCTGGGGATCAAATGGCCCGACATCGGCATCGCCCCGAAGCTTTCCGACAAGGACATGCGGCACCCGCCGCTTTCCGGCATCGAGCCATGGGAGGATATGGCGTGAAGGTTCTTGTGACAGGCGGCCTCGGGATGCTCGGCCGCACGATCCGGCGCGAGTTCACGGACGTAGAGTGCGTCGTCGCCGACCTGCCTGAGACGGACATCACCGACGAGAATTCGATCGACGCGGCCGTGGCGTCCGCCATGCCAGACGCCGTGATCCACTGCGCCGCGATGACGGCCGTGGACAAGTGCGAGACCGAACGCGACCTCGCCTTCCGCGTCAACGCGCTCGGCACGGCCAATGTAGCCGCCGCCTGCAACCGCCATGGCGTCCGTCTCATCGCCATATCGACCGACTACGTCTTCGGTGGGTCGCTCGACCGCCCCTACACCGAGTTCGACCATGCGGACGGCGGGGCGACGGTGTACGGCCAGAGCAAGTTCGCCGGCGAGAACATGGTGCGGACACTCTGCCCCAACCATGTCATAGCCCGCATATCGTGGCTCTACGGATGCGGCGGACCCAGCTTCGTGCACACGATGCTGAAGCTCGCGGACGGCACGCGCCCCGCGCTGAAGGTGGTGGACGACCAGCGAGGCAACCCGACTAGCGCCATCGCCGTCGCGCGCTTCCTCCGCGCCGTCCTCGACAGGCCCAACCTCTGCGGAACGTTCCACGCCACGTGCGAAGGCGAGGCCTCGTGGGCTGATTTCGCCAGGGAGATATTCGCGCAGAAGGGCATCGACCAGAAGGTCGAGCCTTGCACGACGGACGAGTATCCTCGCCCCGCGCCGCGCCCGGCCAACTCGCGGCTTGAAAAGACGATGATACGCCTCTGCGGGCTTCCGCCCATGCCGCAGTGGCAGGACGCCCTCGCGGAGTTCCTGAAGGTCGAGACTTTCCCATCTTCTTGACTTGCCGCGGGGACGGTGCTAGCCTCATCGCGAAATGAGGCGATCTTCATGGCGATGTACGGCGGCGTTTTCGCTTGTCGAGGTGATGGTGGCGGTTGCGATCTGCGCCGTCCTTGGCGTCGTCATGCTGTCTAGCCTGTCCGGGTCGTTCAGGCTCTGGGAAAGAGGCATGGCCGGCGCGGCGGAGGTGTCCGCAGCCGACGCCTTCGACATCTCCTTCTCCCGTGACTTCGCCTCGTCCGTGGCCGGACGCACCTTCCTGGGCAAGGCCGATCGCTGCGAGATGTCCACGCTTCGCGTTTCGCCGAAGGGGGAGACCGAACTGGTTCGCGTCCGCTACACGGTCAAAAAGGACGGTGTCCTCCATGAGGTGTGGCGCGGCGGCGGGGAACCTGATCCCGGAGCGCGGCCGGATGAGAGCGACGAGTTCGCGACGAGGGCGTTCAGGGACTTCGCCTACGCCGGCACGAACGCCGCGGACGCCGTCTGGTCCCCGACATGGGACGACGAGACGCCCGGCTTCATCTCGCTGGAATGCGCCATCGGCGACCCGCCCATCCGCCGCGTCTATGCGCGGTAAGGCGCCTTACGCCAGGAAGCCGTTGATTATGCGCTCCTCCGCCTCGGCCTGGGTGAGGCCGAGCGTCATGAGCTTGATCAGCTGCTCGCCGGCGATCCTGCCGATGGCGGCCTCGTGGACGAGCGAAGCGTCCACGTCGTTCGCCTCCAGCGCCGGCACGGCGAGTATGCGGCTGTCGTCCATGATGATCGAGTCGCATTCGGTGTGCCCCTTGCAAGGGGCGTTGCCGGCGATCCGCAGGTCAAGGCGCTGGAACGACTTGCCACGAGACACGCCGCGCGACACGATGTCCGCGCTCGATCCGGGTCCGTCCAGGCTCACGACGTAGGTGCTCAGCGCGCGTTGCGTCCCGTCCGTCATCAGGCGTTCGCGGACGACGAGTCTGGCGCCGGCGGCGAGGTGGGCGGTGGTCTTCCTGTCCGTGTCGTCCACACCCTTGATCTGGGCCATCTCCATCTCCATGGAGGAGCCTTCGGCCATCTCGACTTCTGTGACTGGGTTCAGGATGCGTTTGCCGACGCCATCGCCACCGCCGATGTGTTTCTCGACGTATTTCACCCTCGCGCCCTTGGCGATGAAGAAGCGGTGGATGCCGTCGTGCTCGGAATCGTCGCAGCCGCAGTTGTGGATGCCGCACCCGGCGACGATCTCGACGTCGGCGCCCTCGCCCACGTGGAAGTCGTTGAAAACGGTCTCCTTGAGGCCGCTGTCCGTCATCACCACGGGGATGTGCACGTGGTCGCGCCGCGTTCCGGGGGCGATGTAGATGTCGAGGCCCGCCCCCTCCTTTTTCGGCTCTATGCGTATGGAATCCGTCGAATTGCGTCCGGCGGATTGTCCGTTGGCGCGGATGTTGAACGCTCCGTCCGCGAAGGAGTCGCGCCCCGTCAGCTCCTTCAGGAGCGACTTCTGTACGTCGCTAAGCATCGGCCTTCCTCCATGGCAGACCGCGCGGGCAACCGCCCATCGCCATCTCCGTGCCGATCAGGGATGGCAGTATCTCGTCCTTCGGTCCCTGTCGCTCGATGGATCCGCCCTTGATCACCACTATCTCGTCCGCGATGGCGAGGATGCGCTCCTGGTGGGAGATTATCATGAGCGAGGCGTCGGCGACGGCTTGCCGCATTTCCTTGAACGCCTGGATCAGGTTCTGGAAGCTCCAGAGGTCGATGCCGGCCTCAGGCTCGTCGAAGATGGACACCTTCGACGCCTTTGCGAAGATGGTGGCGATCTCGATGCGCTTGAGCTCCCCGCCGGAAAGGGAAGAGTTCACCTCCCTGCGCACGTAGTCCTGGGCGCATAGCCCGACCGCCGCCAGATGGTCGCACGCCTCATGGATCGTCAGATTGCGTCCCGCCGCTATGCGGAGGAGGTCGATCACCTTCAGCCCCTTGAAGCGCACCGGCTGCTGGAAGGCGAAGCCTATCCCGGCCTTCGCGCGTTCGGTGATTGAAAGCCCGGTGATGTCGCGGCCATCAAGCAGTATCCGCCCCGATGTCGGCGTCTCTATCCCCGCGATCAGGCGGGCGAGGGTTGATTTTCCGCTCCCGTTGGGCCCGGTGACGACCACTAGCCGGCCGGGGGCAAGCGACAGGCTGACGCCGCGCAGGACGCTCTTCGGTCCCGCCTCGGTCTCCACGTCGAATGACAAGTTATCGATCTCAAGCATCCCATGCTCCAAAACAGTCGTGGATTCTACCACCTCGCCGCGCCCAAAGGTATCCGGCCACAAGCCCCACCAGATGCGCCGCGTGGGCGACATGCCCCGTGTAGGCGACGCTGGCGGCTAGGGAGCCGAACGCCAGAAGCAGCGCCAGCGCCCTGGCGCTCATCTTCAGCGGTATCACGTAGAAGAGCAGCACCGTGAGGCGCACATGGGGGCAGATGGCCGCGAACGCGCCTATCAGACCGCAGACGGAGGCGGACGCCCCCACGCACACGCCGTACGTCATGCCAGGCGACTGGCTCTCGCCCCATCGCTGCGCCATGGTGCGCGCGAAATCGAACGGCAGGGTCTGAACCCACATCCAGAAACGTGGCTCCAGGATGTCGCACCCCATCCAGCCAAGGCCGCCTATGATGCCGGAGACGAGGAAAAGCCACGCGAAGCGCCTGGTCCCGACCAGCCTCTCCACCATCGGTCCGAAAGTGACGATCATTATGACGTTCGCCACAAGATGCAGAAGCGACCCATGTAGGAAGATGTAGGTGATAGGCTGCCAAAACGCGCCATGCAGAAGCATCGGGAGGTGGAGTCCGAAGGAATAGACGAGGTACGGCGCCAATGGCGACGCCCCTCCCCCATGGCCCATCGGATATATGCCCCACGCGATGCGCGTAACGATGAAGACGGCTACGCAGATGATGGCGAACGTGGTGCAGGCCGGACAGCCGCTTAGGTTGCGGAATGGGTTTGCGATGCGCATCTTCTTCAACCAATGATCGGTGCGAGCGTTTCTGAGAGCGTGGGATGCGGCGGCGGCGCGTCGATCCCCATCGAGAGCGCGGCGGCATGGATCATCTCCGATGCCCCATCTCCGACGATCTGCGTTCCGACGACCTTTCCTCCGACCAGGACCTTCTTTACAAAGCCACGCGGCGAACCATGCGCCAGCGCCATGGCGTTGTGCGCGAATGACGCCTTTTCGACCGCGACCTCCCCATGCGCCGCCCTCGCCTCGCGCTCCGTCATGCCGCAGACCGCGACCTCCGGCGAAGTGAACACGCATGACGGGACGCAAGCCGCGCACTCGGCATCGAGACCGGCTATGGCATCGACGGCGATGCGTCCCTGCATCGCGGCCCAGTTCGCCAGAAGCGGACCGCCGGCGGCGCAATCGCCGACGGCGAAGACGCGCTCGTTGGATGTCCGGCAACGGCCGTCAACGGATAGGCCGCCTGCGGTGGCCTCCAGACCGACGTCCTCCAGGCCAAGGCCGTCGAGCGCGGCGCGTCGTCCGCATGCCGAGAGCAGGAAGTCGCCGAAGACCTCCTCTCCGCCGCATACGCCGTATATGCCGTCGGCGTCCGTCTCGACGTCCTCCAGCGGCGCGCCGGTAATCACACGGACGCCCATGGCCTCAAGAGATGCGGCCACCTCGTCCGCGACGTCCTTGTCAAGGAACGGAAGCAGATGCGGCTCCTTCTCGACAAGCGTCACCTGCGCGCCGAACTGCGCGGCCATCGTCGCCATCTCGCATCCGGTCGCTCCTCCGCCAAGCACGATC
>JAFSZJ010000057.1 GCA_017458965.1 Kiritimatiellia bacterium
CGACCGTGGTCAGCTCCATTCCGGCGAACGGTATCTCGGCATCGCGGCCCTCGCGGTGCAGCGCATCGTATTTCTCCGCCAGAGGGATCTGGTCAGGACGCGGCATGTTGGATGGGACGGAAACCTCCTTGCGGACGAAACCGAGCGGACCGGCGGACACGGACACGCAGCGTCCCCAGGAGGAGAGGAGCGAGGCAGCGACGACGCGCCCCATGTGCTGCGAGTAGGCGTAGCCGCGTGGCACGTCGTCGAAGTCCGGGGCTAGGCCGTTGTCCTCGCCGGGTCCGGGGGCGACGTTGACATGGTTGACATCGCCCTGCGCGCCGTTCACGAAGACCACGCGGAGGCCGGGTATCGCGGCCTCGGCCGTGCGGCGAGCCGTACCCGGCCAGTCGGCGGAGATCAGGGTGCCGCCGATGACGTCCGGGTGGGTCTGGAAGTTCAGGATGGCGATGGGCGAGGCGCCATCGCGGTCGATGCGGACGATCTGCACGGTCTCGTCGGCGCCGCCTATCGGTTCGGCTATGTCGGGGTTGCCGACGCCGGGGTTCGTGCGGATGGAGCCGTCCTTCATCCGGTAGCGGCGCGGGAAGGAGATGCGCGGCGCCGTGGAGCGGGCTATGGAGAGTCTTGCCGGGGCGAGGTCGGCTATCGCGTCATGCGCCGCCGATGCGAGGCGCGAGGCGAGAAGCTCGAAGTACGAGTCGTCGCCGTCTGGATAGGCGTCCCCATCGTCCGAATCCCCGTTCCCCACGGCCGGCCCAGTGTGCGTGTGGGTGCAGTGTATCAGCACCGCCTCCTCTGGCAGGCCCGTCGCGGACGCCACGCTGCGGCAGAGGTCGGGGCAGACGTTCTTTATGCCGAGCAGGTCGAGCGAGAGCAGGAGCGCCGTCGCGGAGCCGTCCGAAAGCGCGAGGCACGAGGCCTCCAGCGGGTCGAGGACACCGGTGGCGCGGCGTGGAACGAAGTATCCGGCGATCGGGGCGCCTAGCGGCGGCGTGATGTCGACGCGGGCGAAACCTGCTTTGAGTGGGGTTGACATGACGGGAAAAAAGTTGAAAAGTTGAAGGTCAAAGGTCAAGAGGTCGAAGGCGGCGCTAGTCGCATGGCGTGACGTGCCAGATGTCGTGCGCGTACTCCGCTATGGTGCGGTCGGACGAGAAGCGGCCGGAGCGCGCCACGTTGACGAGGGCGCGCCGCGCCCAGCCGTATGGATCGTCCGCGTACAGGCGCCCGACGGCGTCCTGCGTGTCGATGTACGAGCGCATGTCGCCAAGGAGCATGTAGTGGTCGCCCCATTCGAGGAGCGAGCGCACTATCGGCTCGAAGAGTCCGGGCTTGAGCACCGAGAAGACGTTCTGGCGGATGCGGTCGATGGCTAGGCGGATCTCCGGATCGGACTTGTATATGGCGACCGGGCTGTACTCCGACCGCGCGGCCTCGACCTCCTCGGTCCTCATGCCGAAGATGAAGATGTTGTCGGTGCCGACCTCCTCGGCGATCTCGACGTTCGCGCCGTCGAGCGTGCCGACGGTGAGGGCGCCGTTGAGCATCAGCTTCATGTTGCCGGTGCCGGAGGCCTCCATGCCGGCTAGCGAGATCTGCTCGCTGATGTCCGCCGCCGGTATGATGCGCTCCGCGAGCGAGACGCAGTAGTCGGGGAGGAACACCACCTTGATCTTGCGGCTGACGGACGGATGCTCGTTGACGACGCCGGCGATGCCGTGGATGAGCTGGATGATCAACTTGGCCATCGCGTAGCCCGGCGCCGCCTTGGCGGAGAAGATGAAGGTGCGCTTCGGTATGTCGAGGGACGGGTTCTCGAGGAGCCGGTTGTACACCACGATGACGTATAGCGCGAAGAGAAGCTGGCGCTTGTATTCGTGGAGTCGCTTCACCTGGACGTCGAAGATGGAGTCGGGATCGACCGTGATGCGCAACGTACGGGCGATGTGCTTCGCGAGGGCCTCCTTGTTCGCGCGCTTGATCGCGCGGAAGCGGTCGAGGAAGGCGCGGTCCGACGCCTTCGCCTCAAGCCCGCGAAGGATGGACAGGTCGCGTATCCAGCCGTCGCCCACGACCTCGGTTGCGAGGGCGGCGAGGCGCGGGTTGGCCTTGAGCAGCCAGCGGCGTTGCGTGATGCCGTTCGTCTTGTTGGAGAACTTCTCCGGCCAGATCTCGGCGAAGTCCGGGAAGAGCTTCTCGCGCAGGAGACGCGTGTGAAGCGCCGCGACGCCGTTGACGGCGGACGAGCCGATGATCGCGAGGTTGGCCATGCGGACGCGCTTGCGTCCGGCCTCCTCGATGATGCTCATGCGCTGCAAGCGGCCGATGTCGCCGGGGAAGCGCGCCGCAACGTCGCGCAGGAAGCGCCCGTTGATCTCGTAGATGATCTGGAGATGGCGCGGGAGTAGCCGCTGCATGAGCGGCACGCTCCAGCACTCGAGCGCCTCGGGGAGGATGGTGTGGTTCGTGTAGCCGGTGCATGCCTGCGTGACGCTCCACGCGGTGTCCCAGTCGAGCATCTCGCGGTCGAGGAGGATGCGCATCAGCTCCGGGATGACGAGCGTCGGGTGCGTGTCGTTGAGCTGTATGAATACGCGCGACGGGAGCTCCGTGAACGGCAGGCCGTCAACGCGGAAGCGGCGGAGTATGTCCTGCACGGAGCACGACACGAAGAAGTACTGCTGGCGGAGGCGAAGCTCCTTGCCCTGCGAGAAGTTGTCGTTGGGGTAGAGGACCTTCGTGAGGTTCTCGGCGAGGACCTTGCGCTCGACGGCCTCCACGTATGAGCCGCGATTGAAGTCGTCGAGGTCGAACTCGTCCGTCGCCTGTGCCTTCCAGAGACGGAGGGTGTTGACGACCTTCCCGCCATAGCCGACGATCGGCAGGTCGTAAGGGACGCCCTTCACGGTCGAGGCGTCGGCCCAGCGCCAGCGCATGGCGCCGCCGATCTCGATGGCCTCTGCCCGCCCCTCGAACCTGACCTCGCATGCGTATTCGGGGCGGGCGATCTCCCATACGAAGCCGTTGTCGAGCCAGTGGTCGGGCTCCTCGACCTGCGCGCCATCGACGATCCTCTGGCGGAAGATGCCGTAGTCGTACCTCAGCCCATAGCCGATGGCTGGGATGCCCATCGTCGCCATGGAGTCGAGGAAGCACGCGGCGAGGCGACCGAGACCGCCGTTGCCGAGGCCCGCGTCGGACTCAAGGTCGCGCAGGGAGTTCCAGTCGATGCCGACGTCCGCGAGCGCCTCGCGGCATGCGTCGTCGAGGCGCAGGTTGATGACGTTGTTGCCGAGGAGGCGTCCCATCAGGAACTCGAGCGAGAGGTAGTGGACCCGCTTGACGCCCTTGCGGTGGTACTCCTCCTGCGTCTGGATCCAGCGCTCGACCATGCGGTCTCGTATCGACTGCGACAGCGCGGAGAACCTATCGAGATCCGTGGCCGTCTCCTCCGCCTTTGCGAGGGAGTACCTGAGGTGCCATGCGAAGTCCTGGCGGATGCCGTCCGCGGTCATGGCCACACGTTCGCTTCTGGGGTCGCGGCGCCTTCTCGCGCCGCCATTGGTGGAATCGTTCTGCATGGATCGATTATACCCGATAGCATGACGCTCGAAATGCTTTGCCGCGACGCCGTAATCTGATACACTACGGAGCATCATGAAGATTGCGATCATAGGCGCCGGCCTTGCCGGAGTCGAAGCCGCGGTGGCCGCGAAGAACGCGGGCGCCACGTCCGTCACCATCTTCTCGCGCGAGGCACACCTTCCATACATGCGTCCACGTCTCCCCGAGATAGCGTTCGGGAGCGGCGACCCGTCTAGGATCGCGATGCACCCGGCGGAGTGGTACGCGGAGAAGGGCATATCGCTCAAGCTCGACACCCCGGTCACCTCGTTCGAGGTCGGCGACATGCTGATGATAAAGACGCCGGACGGCGAGGAGATAGCGGACGCGCTCGTCCTTGCCGGAGGCGCGACCCCGCTAAAGCCGGTCATCCCCGGGCTCGTCTCGTCGACGGCCGTTTTCACGCTTTGGTCGGCGGACGACGCCCGCCGCATCAGCTCCTACATCCGCCGCATCCGTTCGGTGGCCATCCTTGGCGGCGGCATCCTCGGCGTAGAGTCCGCCATCCGCGCCCGCAAGGCCGGCCTGAAGGTGCATCTCATCGAGCGGCAGTCGCGCGTCATGCCGCTGCAGTTCGACGACGCCCCGTCGGCCGCCATCGCCAAGACGCTTGAGGACCTCGGCATCAAGCTCCACCTCGGAGCATCCGTCGATTCCGCCGAGGAGATCGGATCGAAGCTCGGCCTTCACCTCTCAAAAGAGCAGAAGACGCTCGACGTGGACATGGTCGTGCTCGCCGTCGGCGCGCGCCCCGGCATCGCCGTGGCCCAGGCTTCCGGCCTCACGTGCGACCACGGGATCATAGTGGACGAGACGCTCCAGACCACATGCCCGCAGATCTACGCAGCGGGGGACTGCATCCAGTACGGCGGGCAGACCCGCAACTGCGCGCTCGCGGCCATCACCCAGGGGCGCGTCGCCGGATACAACGCCGTCGTCTCCACCGGTGTCGGGACGTTCAAGAGCTGCCCCGCCGACGAGATACCGCTCCTCTACAAGGGAAGCGACCTCGAGCTCCATTCGTGGGGCCAGACGGCCGCGACATGCGCAAGCGCGAAGTTCGAGCGCCTTGACGACGGCAAGGACCCGAAGGTCGTCCGCGCCAAGGTCGTCCGCTCGGACGGCACTCTCGTGGGCGTCCAGATGGTCGGGACCGGCGAGGGTTTCGACGCGCTCGTGAAGAAGAGGCGGCCGGCCTAGCGCCGGCGGAGGATCCGGAATATGCAATGCCCACGCTGCGGCCATCAGGACGACAAGGTCCTAGACAGCCGCGCAGCCCATGAAGGCAAGTCCATAAGGCGCCGCCGCGAATGCCTCGCGTGCGCCTTCAGGTTCACGACCTTCGAGGAGATACTCAAGGACGAGCTTGTCGTCGTCAAGCGCGACGGACGCCGCGAGGAGTTCAGCCGCCAGAAGCTTGCCGGCGGCATACGACGCGCCTTCCTGAAGCGCACCGTCCCCGATGAACGCATAGACCAGATCGTCGATTCCGTCATCGACGAGATCCAGCGGAGCGACAAGACGGCGATACCCGCATCCGAGATCGGCGAGATCGCCATGCGCGCCATCCTGCCGGTCGACCAGGTCGCCTACATCAGGTTCGCATCGGTCTATCTCAGGTTCGAGGACGTCGGGCAGTTCGCCCGCGTCATCGACGAGGTCGTCGGAGGGAAGAAATGACGACGCTTCCCGACATCGCCGCCGACCCGCGACTCGCGCGCGCCATAGCGCTCGCGCTCGAGGAGGATGTCGGCTCCGGCGACGTGACGACCGATTCCCTTGTCGATCCGTCGGCGGTCGCCACCGGGGAGATACTCTCCCGCGCCGACTGCCGCGTATCCGGCGGACCCGTCGCCACAGCCGTCATGAAAGCCGTCTCGCCGGACATGGAGTTCGAGACCGTCGTCGCGGACGGCGTGGACGTGCCCGCCGGCGGCGCGATCATCCGCTTCCGCGGTCCCGCCCGCGCAATCCTCGTGGCCGAGCGCACCGCCCTCAACTTCATGCAGCGCATGTGCGGCATCGCCACGCTCACGCGCGCCTTCACCCGCGTCGTCGAGGACCTGGGGACGCTTATCCTCGACACCCGCAAGACCACGCCCGGCCTCCGCTTTCTGGAGAAGTACGCCGTACTCTGCGGCGGCGGCACGAACCATCGCTTCGGCCTATTCGACCGCGTCCTCATGAAGGACAACCACCGCCGGCTCTGGGCCGGCCACAACCCCGGTCGCCTCGACCTCGCCGTCCTTGAGGCGCGACGCCTCCACCCCGACGTCATGGTGGAGATCGAGGTCGAAAACCTTGAAGAGCTGCGCAGCGCCCTTGATGGACGCCCGGAGTGGATCATGCTCGACAACATGGCTCCGGCCATGATGCGCGAGGCCGTCTCGATCACCCGCTCCTCCGGCGCGGCTACGCGGCTTGAGGCGTCGGGAGGCATCACGCTCGCCAATGTCCGCGAGGTCGCCGAGACCGGCGTCGACGCCATATCGCTCGGATGCCTCACCCACTCCGCGCCTTCCATCGACCTCTCGCTGGAATGGTCTGTTTAGGGGTTGAATAGTTCGAAAAGTTGAAAGGTTGAAAGGTTGAGGGGGTTGAAGGGTTGAAGGATCGCGCATCCATAGTCATCGACGCCGGCAACACCTCCACGACGATCGCGCTCGCCTTTGGACCCGACGCGGAAATCGCCGCGAAGACGGCTGTGCGCGGTGGCATATCCGCAGGGCGCGGCGAATGCGCCGTGGCGCTGCGCCGCGCCTTCGCGGACGCCGACTCCCGTGGTTTTACGGTCTCTGGTGCGCTTCTGGCGTCCGTCACGCCGTCCGTAAACGACGCCTGGGCGCGTCTTGTCCGCGAGGAGACCGGCCTTGCGCTTGGCCTCGTCACATGCGCGACGCGTCTTCCGTACACCATCGACATTCCGCACCCTGAGACGATGGGCGCAGACCGCATCGCGGACATGGCGGCCGCCGCGGTCCTCTACGGCGCCCCGGCGCTCGTCGTCGATATCGGCACGGCCGTCACGTACGATGTCCTATCGTCCGACCGACGCTTCTTCACCGGCGTCATCGGCCCCGGACCCGAGATACTCGCCCGTTCGCTGCACGACTACACCGCGCTCCTGCCGGAGGTCGAATGGTGGCGAAGCAAGCCGCCGGACGCCCCTGCGAACACCGAGGAGGCGATGCTCTTCGGGATCGACGCCGGCTTCACCGGAATGATGCGCGAGACCATCTCGCGACTCCTGCCGCTTGCAGGCGAAGGGGCGCATCTCGTCGCCACCGGAGGCTTCGCGCGGCGCTTCATCCCGCAGACGGGCTACGACTTCTCGATCGACGACTCCCTCACCCTCCGCGGCATCGGCCTTCTGGCCCAGTAGCCGACACAAAAGGCGTTGCCCCAGCTTGAGCTCTTGCTTCCCTAACAATCCTTGTGCCCTATGTGTCCTTTGTGGCAAATAGCAATCGCCGGCTCTGCCACGCCAAGCACTTATTTCCTAACACAAAGCGCACAAAGGACACAAAGAACACCAAGGCCTCCCCGCCCCCTTTGCTTCTATCTCCGCGTCTCCGTGTGAGATGGAAACCATCACTATGGTTTTGCGCGGCGGGACGCCGCACCTCCGCATCTTATGCCGCATATATGAGGTAAGACAACTCGGACGACGGCGGACAACTCGTCCATGCGGGCCAACCTTCCCGCATCCGCCGCCCTGCACGGCAGAGCCAGTGGGTTTCAACGCAAAGGTGCCAAGAGCGCGAAGAGCACAAAGGGAGATAGGACACACGACTGGCGGATTATGCCATACACATCTCGAACTTCGGCGCGAGATAAAGCGGAATGTTGACGAACCCTCCATCCTTGCGCAAGTTGCGCCGTGAGAATCTCACGGCATAAAGCGGATGGCGCTGGGTCACGTAGCTCTTGAATGTTGCGCCTTTC
>JAFSZJ010000058.1 GCA_017458965.1 Kiritimatiellia bacterium
GGGGGAGGGCTGGCCCGCCGGCCACTCCCTGCCTTCCATTGGCCGACTCAATGCCATCAGTGGCACTCCTAAACGCCTGTACGACTAAATGACCCCACACTAGGGACATTCACTTTGGCAAGTTACCGGTGAAAATTTTTCTTGCGGGATGTGGGGGCATCTGGTACCATACTTACATCCTTTCTGGATGCGGGGGGGTGGCGCAATTGGTTGGCGCTCCGGACTGTCGATCCGGTGGCTGCGGGTTCGAGCCCCGTCCCTCCCGCCATTTTTATTACCTTTGCATTGGATTTCGCCGACCTTGAATGGTCGGCGTTTTTGCAGGAGACAGGATGCCGGAGACGCTGAAAGTCCTTCTTCTAGCCGCCTTCCAGGGTGTGGCCGAGTTCCTGCCCATAAGCAGTTCGGCCCACATCGCAATCATCGGGGACCTTGCCGGGGCGAATGGCCGCATAACCGACATCGAGGTCAGCCTCCACATCGGCACCCTGGTATCGCTCTGCCTCTTTTACCGTCGTCGCCTGGCCGAACTGCTCCTTGCTCCGATTGCGCACATCCGCGAAATCGTCCTGATCATCGTCGCTTGCGTCCCGGCGATAATCGCATACCTCGTCTTCGACGATGCGCTGGACGAGGCCTTCGCCACGCTCTCGCCCAAGGTCATAGGTCCGATGCTCATGGCGACCGGCATCGCCCTCGTCTCGCTTGCTTTCCGCAGGGATGACGGCGCACGGCCGATGTGCTTCTGGCGGGCGCTTGCGATAGGCGTAGCACAGGCGCTGGCCCTGATCCCCGGCGTGAGCCGGCTCGGCGCGACGACCGTTTGCGCCCGCCATCTCGGCGTTTCGCGCAAGGACTCGATCGACTTCTCGTTCCTCATCTCGATGCCGCTTGTCCTCGGCGGAGCGCTGATGCCGCTGGCCCACGCCATGTCCAGGGGTTCGGAAGCATCGGCATCCGCGATGCCGCTGGGCATTCATCTGCTCGCGGCCGTTGTCTCGGCCGCTGTCGGCTACGCCGCGATATCGCTCCTGTACCGCTTCCTCTGCGGCCGCCGCTTCTGGGTGGTCGGCATCTACTGCATACTTGCGGCCATCGCCATGCTGTGCGCGTAGAGGCTGGTCGGATTGGATGGTCCGCGCTGTGGTAAAATGGCAGGACCATGAAGACCTTCCTACTCCCCCAGCACGCAAGCTGGCACCGCGCGGATCTACATTGCCACACGATCCACTCCGACGGCAGGCTCAAGCCCGAAGAGGTCAAGGCGCTCTACCAGAGCCGCGGCTACTCGATCATCGCGTACACCGACCACGAGCGCTTCATCCCTCACCCCGAGCTCTGCGACAAGGACTTCCTAGCCCTCAACTCAGCCGAGTACGGAATCGGCTTCGGCGGCTTCGGCTCCCTGCCGATTCCCCCCGGCATGAAGTGGAGCTGGCTCCTCGAGCGCTGCTACCACTTCAACGTCTTCGCCAAGCGCGCCGACATCACCGAGGAGCAGATCCTCAAGGCCATGTCCAGGACCATCCGCGCCGCCCAGCACAAGAACTTCGACGGCACCGAGGAGGAACGGGTCGAAGCCGCCCAGTTCTCATACGACAAGGTCAACGAGCTCATCGCCAAATGGAACGAGGCCGGGCTCTTCGTCCAGCTGAACCATCCGTACTGGTCGCTCAACTCCGTCGAGGACTGCACGGCCCTCAACGGCCTCTGGGCCCTTGAGATCCTGAACTGGGCCACTGTCCGCGAGACCGGCGCCGACTACGCCCCGTACATCTACGACCGCATGCTCTGGACGCATGGCCCGTCGATCTTCTGCACGATGGCGGACGACAACCACAACCCGCCCTGCTGGCCGCCGGAGGAGCATTCGTTCGGCGGATCCACCTTCTTCGCCGCCGACGAGTTGTCGCACGAGGCCGTCGCGGCGTCGATGGCCAAGGGCGACTTCTTCTGCGCGAGCGGCGTCTATCCGTCGCGTTTCACCGGCCTGTGGGTCGAGGACGGGCGCGTCCATGTGGCGTGCACGCCTGTCAGCGACATCATCTACACCGCGTACGGCCGCGTGTACAAGCAGGTCCGCGGGGCCGGAATCACCTCGGCGGAATTTGAACTCGGGGAGAACGACCCCTACTTCCGCATCACCCTCATCGACGCCCTGGGCAACTACGCCCATACCAACGCCTACGCCATCAAGGACGAGTGGCGCGTGAAGAAGGACTGAAGGCCTTGTACCGATGGCCGCCCTTCTAGAGGTCGATAACCTGCGCGTCGGCTTCGGCGGATGCGACGTCGTCCGTGGCGTATCGTTCACGGTCGGCGCCGGGGAAAGCGTGGCCCTGGTAGGGGAGAGCGGCTGCGGCAAGAGCATGACCTCGCTCGCGCTGACGCGCCTGCCGCCGACGGATCGCGCGGAGGTGTCTGGGTCCGTCCGCTTCGACGGAAGGCCCTTGTCCGGGCCTACGAACGGCATCGCCTATGTCTTCCAGGACCCGATGGGAAGCCTCAACCCCGTCATGAAGGTCGGTCGGCAGATCAGGGAGGCCATGCGCGGTCCCGGCGACATCGCCGGGCTTCTCCGTTCCGTGGGCTTCGCGTCGCCAGAGGCGATCATGGTCTCGTACCCATGCGAACTGAGCGGCGGGATGTGCCAGCGGGCGATGATCGCGATGGCGCTAGCCGGCGAGCCGCGCCTTTTAGTGGCGGACGAGCCGACGACGGCCCTCGACGTGACGACGCAGGCCGAGGTGATGGACCTGATCGGGCGCGTTACGAAGGAGCGCGGAATGGCGCTGCTGCTGGCGACGCACAACCTGGCCCTCGTCGCCGGACGATGCGACAGGATGTGCGTCCTCTACGCCGGGCGGATCGTCGAGGACGGCGTCGTCGGCGAGGTGCTGGCCGCTCCGCGCCACCCGTACACGCGCGGACTCGTCCGCGCCGTCCCGCGCATCGAGGACGGACGCGCCAACCGGCTGCGCGACATCCCCGGCACGGTCCCGTCGCCGGCCGACATCGCAAGAATGCAGGGATGCGTCTTCGCGCCGAGGTGCGAATTCGCGCGGCCGGAATGCCGTTTGGCTGGGGCTGAGGAGCGCAGATGCGTGGCCGCCCGTCCCGCATGACCACTTTCCCACCACAATCCACACACCGGAGGATATCAGGATGCTTGAGAACAAATGGATGCGTGCGGCCGCCCCGGCCCTGCTGATACACTGCTCGATCGGCACGGTCTATTGCTGGTCCACCTTCAAGGCCAGGATAGCGGAGGAGATCGGGATGAGCCCCTTCGCCGTCGGATGGGCCTTCTCGCTTGCCATCTTCTTCCTCGGCATGTCGGCGGCCTTCGCCGGGCGGATGGTGGAGAAGGACATCAAGCGCTCGTCGCTCCTGGCATGCGTCTGCTTCACCGTCGGAATGCTCGGCACGGGGCTGTGCGTCCAGTTCGCGAAGGGCTGGGCGGCCCTCGCGGGCATCTACATCTTCTACGGCTGCATCATGGGCATCGGCCTCGGCGTGGGCTACCTCACCCCGGTCAAGACGCTTATGCTCTGGTTCGCGGACAGGAAGGGCCTTGCGACCGGCATCTCGATCATGGGCTTCGGTCTCGCGAAGGCGATCGCCACGCCATTCATGGAGCTTATCCAGTCGCGTCTGGGCCTGGCCCAGATGTTCTACATTCTCGGCGCCGTCTATTTCGTCATGATGATGCTCGGCCACTGGCTCATACGCAAGCCGCCGGAATGGCACGAGCCCGACGACGCCCGCGACGGCTTCCGACTCCTCTCAATGTTCCGCAATCCGGTCTTCCTCGGCATCTGGATCATGTTCTTCCTCAACATCCACTGCGGTCTCGCGCTCATCACCTACGAGAAGCAGATCGTGCAGCTCACGTTCCGCGACGCCGCATGCCTGGCCGCCCTCGTCAGCATAGTGCCGTCCGTGACCGCGGCCTTCAACGCCCTTGGCCGAATAGGCTATTCGACGGTCTCCGACAAGATGAAGGACCGCAACACGGTGTACAAGATCATCTTCACATCGTGCATCGTCATCTGCGCCACGGCCTTTGCCACATCCGCAATCGCCAACCCGTCATCCTCGATGGTCCTAGGCGCGCTCGCGGCGGTAATGCTTTTCACGGTCAACTTCGGCTACGGTGGCGGCTTCTCGACGCTCCCCGCGCTCCTCGCCTCGCGCTTCGGCATGGAGAAGATCAGCAAGATCCATGGTCTCGCGCTATCCGCGTGGGCGGCCGCCGGGCTGACGGGCAACAACATGTCCCAGATCATCCTGCAGGGCGCCGGCGAAGGCCATTCCGACATCGGCTACGGACGCATCCTCATTGCGGTCACGATTCTCTACGCGGTGGGCCTCGCGATAAGCGCGCTCGTTGTCGGCAACGGACGAAGCCGCTAGCGCATCGGGCGGAATTCACATTGGACAACGGCTGCATCGACATAGGGAGGTATCGTAAAAAGTGGACAAGGTTGTGGTGACAGTGGTCGGCAAGGACAGGCTCGGGATACTTGCGAAGACCTGCACGTATCTGGCCGACAACGGGATAAACATCCTCGACATATCGCAGACGATCGTCCGCGACTACTTCAACATGATGATGATCGTCGATGTCTCCGGCTCCGCGAAGTCGTTCGACGAGATCGGCTCGGACCTCGCCCGCGTCGGCGTAGAGCTTGGCCTCCGCATCCGCTGCCAGAAGGAGGAGATCTTCGAAAGGATGCACAGGGTGTAGCCATGGTCAACATCCTCGAAGTCCTGGAGACGAACCGGATGATCCAGGACGACAACCTGGATGTCCGCACGATAACGATGGGGATATCGCTCCTCGACTGCGCGTCGGCGGACGTGGGCGAGACCTGCGACCGTATACGCGCCAAGGTGATGCGCCTCGCGGGAAGGCTCGTGTCCGTCGGCGAGGAGATCGCGCGCGACTTCGGCATCCCGATAGTCAACAAGCGCGTGTCCGTGACGCCCATCTCGCTCGTGGGCTCGTCATGCTGCCGCACGGAGGGGGATTTCGCCCGCATCGCTAAGACGCTCGACGAGACCGCGGCGGAACTGGGAATCAACTTCCTCGGCGGCTATTCGGCGATAGTCTCCAAAGGCATGACAGAGGCCGACAGGCTTCTCATCGGATCGATCCCGGAGGCGCTTGCCGCGACGGAGCGCGTATGTTCGTCCGTGAACGTCGGATCCACGAAGACCGGCCTCGACATGGACGCGGTCCGGCTTATGGGCGGCATCATCAAGGAAACGGCCCGCCGCACGGCCGACCGCGGATCCATCGGATGCGCCAAGCTCGTGGTCCTCTGCAACGCCCCTGACGACAACCCATTCATGGCAGGTGCGTTCCATGGCGTGAGCGAGGGCGACGCGGTCGTGAACGTCGGCGTTTCCGGACCTGGTGTCGTCAAACATGCCCTCTCGCAGATTGGCGCGGCCGACTTCGAGACTCTTTGCGAGACGATCAAGAAGACTGCCTTCAAGATCACGCGCGTCGGGCAGCTTGTAGCCCAGGAGGCGTCACGCCGACTTGGCGTCCCATTCGGGATAATCGACCTTTCCCTCGCCCCGACGCCGGCAATCGGCGATTCGGTCGCGGACATTCTCAAGGAAATCGGCGTCGACGAGCCTGGCGCCCCCGGCACGACCGCCGCGCTTGCCCTCCTCAACGACCAGGTCAAGAAGGGCGGCGTAATGGCCAGCTCCTATGTCGGTGGCCTCTCCGGAGCCTTCATCCCCGTGTCCGAGGACCAGGGCATGATCGCGGCCGTCGAGGCCGGTGCTCTCTCCATCGAGAAACTGGAGGCGATGACCTGCGTATGCTCGGTCGGCCTCGACATGATAGCGGTGCCTGGCGACACCACCGCGGAGACGATTTCCGGCATCATCGCCGACGAGGCCGCGATCGGAATGGTCAACCAGAAGACGACTGCCGTCCGCATCATCCCGGTCGAAGGCAAAAGCGTCGGCGACAGCGTCGAGTTCGGCGGTCTTCTTGGCCATGCGCCGGTCATGGCCGTCAGCCGCTTCGGCTCGGCACGCCTCGTCTCGCGCAAAGGCCGCATCCCCGCCCCGATCCACAGCTTCAGGAACTGACGGCATCCGGTTTTGCACCGCCGCCGGTGTTCCGCTTTTAGTTTTGGGCTTGCTTTCCGGCCAAGTCCTCGAAGCCGAAGCGGTAGGGAAGGGAAAACTTATCACGCAGGGCGACAAGCTCCTTCTGGATCGATTCGCCGACGGGGACGCCTTTGTCCTTGCGTTCTTGCCAGGCGATCCACTCCTTCTCGCCGGCTGTGTAGATTCGCTCCGCGCCGGGGGCCTTCTCGGACGCCCGCAGTTCGCGGCAGATGCCGCCGGCGGTCTTCCGGAATGTGTCCAGCCCCATGAAGAACTCGGGGTTGATCACGAAGAAGAAGTGGCCGAGGCGGTACATCCTGTCCTTGCCGTCTGGATCCTTGCCTGAAAGCTCCTTCATATACGGGCCGCCCGCGAGAGCCGCCGACAGGATTTCGACTATGGTTGTGAAGCCATACCCCTTGTAGCCTCCGGTAGCCTCGCCAAGGCCGCCGATGGAGAGGAGGGCGCAGCGCCCAGCGCGCATTTCGGAGAGGATCTTGCCGGAGTCGGTCATCGTTCCGCCGTCCTTTGTGACGACGAGGCCTGCCGGCGTCGGCTTTCCGCTGCGCTCGTAGTACTCTATCTTGCCGTTCTGGACGATTGACGTCGCGCAGTCGAAGTTGAAGGGGAAGTCCTCGTCCGTCGGCATCGTGAAGGTGAGCGGGTTCGTGCCCATCATCGGTTCCACGCCCCAGGTGGGCGCGACGGACGGACGGGCGTTCGTCCCCGATATGCCGATCATCCCGGCCTTCTCGGCCATGGTCGTCCAGTATCCCGCTATTCCGTAGTGCGTCGAGTTGAAGATCGTGCCACCGGCCATGCCGTAGGTCTTCGCCTTTTCGATGAGCATCGTCATCATGCGGTGGCTGGCCACCATGCCCATGCCATTGTTGGCGTCCATGACGACGGTGGTGGGCGTCTCCTTGACGATGTCGATCTTCGTGACGGGCAGCAGCGTGCCTTTCTCTATGCGGTCGAGGTAGATCGGCTTGAAGCGGTTGCAGCCGTGGCTCTCGATGCCCCGTCGATCCGATTCCAGTAGCACGTCGGCGCAGATGCGGGCGTCCTCCTCCGGCACTCCGTACTTCATGAACACGTCGATCATGAAGGAGTTCATGACATCCCAAGGGACAAACGGTCTGGTTTCCATAATCTTCCTCGCTGTTGTGCGCGTTGCTCTTATCGGCTTACCCGGCCAGAGGCGTTGCCTAGGGCAAGCGCCTCGACCTCCTTTACGGTAACGTCGTTGTAGTCGCCTCGGACCGAATGCTTGAGGCAGCTGGCGGCGACGGCGAATGCCAGCGCCTTCTGCGGTTCCGCCCATTCCTCGGTGTTGAGCGCGTATATAAGCCCGCCGCAGAAGGCGTCGCCCCCGCCTATGCGATCGACTATGGAGCGGATCTCGTAGGGGCTGTATATCCCATCTGGCGCTAGTGGCGCGAAGAAGGCCTTGCCGGCCTTGACGTCGTAGAGCATGGCGCCCCATCCGTTCCATGTTGCCGAATGGCTTTCCCGCAGTGTGATGGCGACATATCTCGCCTTCGGGAAACGCATGGAAAGCTCCTTGGCCACATCGCGATATCCGTCAAGCGAGAGCGAGCCGTTCTCTATCGACGAGTTTGCTGCCTCGATGCCGAAGACGTCCTTTGCATCCTCCTCGTTGCCTATGAGGATGTCGGCAAGGGCGGCCAGTTCCGCCATGCATCGTCCGGCGAGTTCGCGAGGAGGCGTTCCCGGCTCCCAGCGCCACAGTTTCTTGCGGAAGTTGAGGTCGAGCGAGATGGAGACGCCCCTTGCCGCCGCAGTCCGGGCAAGCGCGAGGTTGGCATCGCACGCCTCATGCGAAAGGGATGGGGTTATGCCCGAAAGGTGAAGCCATGTGACGCCATCCAGCATGGCGTCGAAATCATATGCCGATGGTGGCGTAGAGGCGATGGCCGAATGGGCGCGGTCATAGACGACCGCCGATCCGCGCTGGTTCGCGCCAGTCTCCGCGAAGTATATGCCGACGCGGCCCGAGTCGGTCCGAAGGATGCGCGATGTATCCACGCCTATCCCGCGCAATTCGGCGACAAGGGCGTCCGCAATGGGGTTCTTTGGCAGGGCCGTCAAATATCGCGACTCCATCCCGAAGCGGGCAATGGAAACGCACACGTTGGCTTCACCGCCGCCGAACGAGGCGCGAAGCATCCCCGGCAGCGCCTGGTTGATGCGCATGAAGCCTTCGGGGCTGAGGCGGAGCATTGTTTCTCCGAATCCGGCTATCAGATGGGGCATGGGAGGGAGGGTTGAATGGTTGAAAGGTTGAAAGGTAGAAAGGTTGAATGGTTTCGGGTTCCTAGTTTCTTGTTCCGCGTTTCGTGACGCCACATCTGTTATCTGTTATCTGTTATCTACTATCTACTATCTATTATCTATTATCTGCTATCTATTCTCTGCCGCGTAGCGGCTACTTCTGCTCTCTGCGTAACGCGGCGGCGTCCGCCGCGTTACGCCTTATGCTCTCCCAGTCCTTTGCCGCGATGAGGCTGGCCGGGGCGATCCACGAGCCGCCGCATGCCGCCACGAGCGGCTCGGCCAGCCATTCGGCGGTGTTCTCGCGCTTGAGGCCGCCGAGCGGGAGGAAGCGCAGCCCGAGGTGGCGGTAAGGCGCGGCAAGCGTACGCAGTCCGGCGAGTCCGCCGGCTACGGAGGCCGGGAAGAATTTCAGGAGCCTTGTGCAGCCAAGCGCGTATGCGCCTTCGATCTCGGATGGAGTCATGACGCCAGGTGCGAAGGGGATGCCGATGTCGGCGGCTGCGCGTACGATGTCGGGATTGAAGCCCGGCGCCACCGCGAAGGCGGCCCCCGCGTCCGCGGCGTCGCGGAGCTGCTCCCTCGTCAGGACCGTCCCGGCCCCGACGAGCATCTCAGGCACCTCCGCCACGATGCGCTTCAACGCTTCGAGTGCGCGAGGAGTGCGGAAGGTCAGCTCAATCGTTCCGACGCCCCCGGCCAGCAGCGCACGCGCCAAAGGCACCGCGGCCTCCGGATCCTCGACGACGGCCACGGCGATGTTTCCGCATTCCGCGATGCGCTCGACAAGCGGTGCCGGGAACAGTTCGGTCTTCATATTCGACAATCCCTTTTCAATCCAACGGAGGATTTGCAATTCGCTGATATGATACGAAAAACCTCGCGGATGTGTAATGGGGGCGCAGATGAAGGAGCCGGCATCGTCGGCACCATTTGCCACCAAAAAGGAATCTCCGGTTGCCGTGCCGTGTTTTGTGGGATAATCCTACGCATGGACATCACATGGGACAAGGGCCTCAAGGGCCGTTCGCTTCTGAACATGCGCAGCTTCTCCGACGAGGAGATGATGGAACTCATCGATCTCGCGCTGGCGCTCAAGGCGCGAAAGGCCGCCGGGGTGCGCGGCGAACTTCTCCACCGCCGCAACATCGTCCTCATCTTCGAGAAGGGCTCGACGCGCACACGCAACTCCTGCATCGTCGCCGCCCAGGACGAAGGCGGACATGCGCAATACATAGGGGGCCACGAGTCGCATTTCGGACACAAGGAGAGCGTCAAGGATTCAGCCCGCGTCCTTGGGCGTCTATACGACGGCATCCTCTTCCGCGGCTTCAGACAGGACACGGTCGAGCAGCTTGCCAAGTACAGCGGCGTTCCGGTCTGGAACGGCCTGACGGACGAATCGCATCCGACGCAGATCCTCGCCGACCTCATGACGCTTCGCGAGGTCTTCGGCGACATCCGGGGCAAAAAGCTCGTGTACATGGGCGACGGACGCAACAACGTGGCGAACTCGCTGATGATCGGCTGCGCGAAGGCGGGCGTGCATTACGTCAACTGCACCCCGAAGGAGCTGCTTCCCGACCCCGATCTGGTGCGTATCGCGGCGGAAATCGCCGCGAAGAACGGCTCTACGGTCGCCGTCGAGTGTGATCCGTCAGTCGCCGTGCGCGGTGCGAACGCGCTGTACACAGACGTCTGGGTCTCGATGGGCGAGGAGGCGAAGACCGCCGAGCGCCTGCGGCTCCTGCGTCCATATCAGGTTAATATGGACCTCTGCCGAGCCACGGGCAATCTCGGCGGTGAACTGATTTTCCTCCATTGCCTGCCTGCCTTCCACGATGCCGAAACGGAGGTCTCTAAGGACACGGGTGCGCAGGAGGTGGCGGACGACGTGTTCGAAGCGCCGTTCTCAAAGGTCTTCGACGAAGCCGAGAACCGCATGCACACGATAAAGGCCCTGTTCGTCTCGGCGCTTGCCTAGCCGAATATGGCGGATGAGAAGGTAGATAGTAGATAGTGGATAGTAGATAAGAGATAATGGTTGTTGCAATCGCTAAAACTAGCCACTGACAACTAGCCACTGATAAATATCCCCCCATGCGCATCCTCGTCGTCAAACTTAGCTCGCTCGGCGACATACTGCATGTCCTGCCGTGCGTGCATGAACTGCGGACGCAGCTTGGTGCGGAGATCGATTGGGCGGTGCATCCGGAGTTTGCCTCTATTGTGCGCTGCTTCGCGGACGTTGACGGAGTGATCGAGTTCCCGCGCCACAAAGTCCTGCGCGGGCTTGCACCGGCGATACGCTCGTTGCGCTCGAAGGAGTACGACCTAGTCGTCGATCTCCACGGACTCTTCAAAAGCGCTATTGTGGCGAGGTTCGTACGCGCCCGGCGCCGTATCGCGCCTTCGTACGCGCGCGAGTGCTCATGGCTTTTCTTCAGCGAGCGGGCTGGACGCTTTGACCGGACGCGACATGCGGCCGAACAGGCTTTCGACACGCTCGACTACCTCAAGCTCAAGCGCCCGCAAGGCGCCTTCCGCGCCGACTTGCGCGTCCACGAACCCTACCCGCTTCCCAAGAGCGAGCGCACGATCGCGTTCGCACCCGTCTCACGCTGGCCTACTAAGAACTGGCCCCCGGAACGCTTCGGGGAGCTTGCCCGAATACTTCTTGGGCGCGATGACGGGCTGCGTATCGCGATAGTCGGCGGCAAGGGCGATGTCGCGGTCGGGGATGCGATCGTCGATTCGTCCGGCGCTCCCGGCAGGGTTTCCAACCTCTGCGGAAGAACCTCCATCGCCGAATCGTTCGACATCCTTTCGAGGTGCGACCTCCTTGTGGCCAACGACACCGGTCCGGTGCACATGGCTGCCGCAGTAGGGACGAGGTGCGCGGTCCTCTTCGGTCCGACGCGCCCCGATTGGACCGGGCCATACGGCGAAGGCCACCGGATAATCATGCGCGATCTGCCGTGCCAGCCGTGCCTCAGGCGAAAGTGCCGACGCGGCGACTTGGCATGCCTGACCTCGATTTCCGCGGCGGAGGTCGCGGACATTGTCTCTGAAATGCTCGCCGCGCCCGGCGCGTTGGCATCGGCGCCCTCCACGGATAAGGGCTCCGGCAAGGCGGAAACGCATTGACGATGGCGCGTATCACGTCTATACTCATTTGCTCCGTGTTGCCGACGGTAGCCAACCGGTCATTATGCGATGATCGCCTTTGAACACGTCACAAAGAGCTTCGGACCGAAAAAAGTCCTCGATGACGTCTCGTACGAGATCGCCAAGGGAGAGGTGTTCATGATCGTCGGCCCTTCCGGGACCGGCAAAAGCGTCTCGCTCAAGCACATGGTGCGCCTGCTCACGCCAGACAGCGGTCGGGTGCTGGTGGCCGGCGAGGACATCAGCCATGCGACCGGATCCGATCTTGAGCGCATGCGCGAACACTACGGCTACCTGTTCCAGGGCGGGGCGCTTCTTGCGTGGATGAACGTGGCGGACAACGTGGCGCTGCCGCTGCGCGAGAAGACGGACATGGATGAAGACGCCATCCGCGACAAGGTGATGCGGACGCTGGCGCTGGTCGGCCTTGAAAACGACGCCTTAAAGATGCCCGGCGAGATATCGGGCGGAATGCAGAAGCGCGCAGGTCTTGCGCGGGCGATAATCCGCGATCCGGAGATCGTCCTGTACGACGAGCCGACTTCGGGCCTCGATCCGGTGATGTCGCGCCACATCGACGCCCTCATCGCCGATCTGAACCGCAAGCTCGGGGTCACGAGCGTGGTGGTCACGCACGATCTCAACAGCGCGCTCTCGATAGGTCACAGAATAGCTATGCTGAAGGACGGCAGGATCGCGGCGCTTGGAACACCTGACGAGTTCCGCGCGTCACGCGAGCCGGCGGTCGTGGAGTTCATGGAGGCCCAGTTCAAGGTCGCGGACCGGGGCCAAGGGGAGACGGGTCATGGCTGACGCAGGCAATGGCAAGGGTTTCGCGGTGCAGGAGGTTGCCGTCGGCTTCTTCGTGCTTGCCGTGTTCATAGGTCTTTTCGTCTTCACGGTGCTTCTCAACGGCGCCGCGCTCTTTGCCAAGGAGGGCGCCTCGGAGATGGATGTGTCGTTCGACCGCGTTGGCGGCCTGCGGCGGCACGACACCGTCCTCGTCCGCGGGATGCCCGTCGGCGAGGTCGAGCGCCTTGAGCTGGCCGATGGCGGGGTAAACGTCAGGCTCAAGCTCACGCGCCGCATCACGCTCCGCGAAACATACGAGATACGCCCGGAGAGCTCGTCGCTGCTTGGCGGCATGCAGCTTGTGATCGAGGAGGGCGAGGGCGAGCCGCTGGCCGAAGGTACGCCGCTTCGTGGCAAGTCGCCTGAGAACGTCATGGACAACATCAACGGCGCCGTCTCCGACATCCGGCAGGCGTTGAACGAGGGCGGCATCCTCACCAACCTCGAATCGACCGTCGCGGACGTCTCCGAACTGACACGGCGCCTGCGCGAGGGAGAGGGAACACTCGGCAAGCTCTTCTCCACTAACGACGTGCTGTACGCAAACCTCAATGCCGCGATTGAGGACATACGCCTGATCGCCGATCGTCTGGAGAAGGGTGAGGGCACCCTTGGCAAGCTGCTGTCGTCGGACAGCGCCGTCTATGACGATCTTGCCGCGACGCTTGCCGACATCCGATCCATATCGGATCGTCTGGAGAAGGGCGAGGGGACGCTCGGCAAACTGCTGTCGTCCGACAGCGCCATGTACGACGACCTGTCCGCCGCGATCGCCAACCTCCGCTCGATATCGGATCGCCTGGAGAAGGGCGAAGGCTCCCTCGGGAAACTCCTCTCCTCTGACGATACCCTCTACGCCGACCTGCACGACACGGTCGCCAACCTGAAGATCGTAACCGGGCGGCTTGAGAACGGCGAAGGCGCGCTAGGGCAGCTCATGCGCGACGACGGCGAGCTGACGCTCGAGATCAACGGCTTCCTCAAGGACGGGCGCGACCTGCTCGACGACCTTCGGGAGACCTCGCCCATATCCACTTTCTCCTCAATCTTCTTCGGGGCGCTGTAGCTATGGCTGAAAACAAGATCAGGATCGGAGCCGACGGCATCGACGCCGAGGCCATCGTCAGGAAAATCCGCGAAAGGGCGGACGCCCGCAGGGCGGCCGGCGAGTTCGACCGCGAGGAGCTGGCGCGAGCGGAGCGCTACAACCTTTCGACCGTAAAGGACGATGCCGATTTCTTCGACCGCTACATAGCCTGCCTTAAGCTCATCTCGACGGTCGACATCAACGACTTCGAGATAATCGAGCGCCGCGCGCGCTTCGCCGGGATACTCAAGCGGTTCAAGAAGGGGATCTGGTCCGTCCTGAAGTTCTACACGTACCATCTCTGGTCGCAGCAGAACCAGGTCAACGGCGTCTTCAACGCCGCGATTGAGCTCGTGGCCAAGCGCGACAGCGAGCAGCTCAAGAAGATGCAGGCGCGCATCGACGAGCTTGAGGAGAGGCTCGCCGCGCTCGAGTCGCGCAAGTAGCCGTCCGTCCTAGTGGCGGACGGTTATGCGCGAGGACGTTCCGCGGGCGCGGATGTCGGGGGCGTACATCGCTTCCACGGCCGGGCCGGGGAGGATGAACTCGCCGGCCGACACGATGCGCACCGGATAGTGGAATACCGCTGTCTCGTCTTCCTCGAGGGAGAACTTCTTGGAGAAGACGAGCATCCTGTCGTCGCGCACGTCGCTGCGCAGCACCCAATCCCGGGAATTGTCGTTGCACCATGCGAACCGAGTCGGGTCAAGCTCCGACAGGATCGGCTCGAAGGCTCCGGCGAATAGGTCCTCTACGACAAGATCGGTGTACTGACGCCCCTTTTCGCCCTTGATCGATATCTCCACGACAAGCATGTCGCCGCAGCGCAGATCGCCTAGGTTGGCCTCTGCGCCCTCAGGCGTGAGGTAGCGGCGCGTCATCGATATGAAACTCGCCTCGTTGGTAACCGCCGCGACGTCGGGGAGTGTCAGCGCGGACCAGGATATGAAGGCCGGGACTTCGCCGACGTTATTCACCACGGGCGCGAGGCGCGTTCCATCGTCGCGGTCGTTCAGGTGGCACGACTCGCGGTCGGACAGCGTGATGGAGTGCTCCGCGCCCTGGATCTCGACCTTCGGGCTTCCGCTTTTCACCGGGTGGCGCTGGTAATAGGCGGCAAGGGCAAGGAGCGCGTGCGCGTTCTCCTCGGTTGTGCCCCAGCAGAGCCGCTCGTCGTCGCGGTTGGCCTCAAGATACTTCACGAGCGGGAGTGTGCGTTCGTCGCCAGGGGCTACCTCTAGGAGGGCGAGGAGCGAGAATGCCGCCTCCTTGATCGACGATGGGGCCGGGGCGTTTTCGAGAAGGCGCAGCGCGCGCTTCTGGTCGGAGAGCAGGGCGAACGCGCGCGCAAGGCGGGCGCGTGACAGCAATGACAGGGAGTCGCGCCTGTCGTAAAGGAAGAACATCCGGTCCTCCGCCGGCTCGCCGGCAAGGGCCAGCGTATGGCATGCGTATGCGGAGATGGCGGTGTTCTGATCCATGGCCCACTTCCCGAGGAAACCCATGACGCGCTTCTTGGCGTCTCCTGGAGGCGGGGTGCCGGCCTTCTCCGCTTCAACGAGGAAATGCGCGGCATATAGGGACACCTCCTTGTTCCATGGCGGCCAGTTGACGTCGGGCCACACGGTGAAGTCATCCTCTCCTACCATGGAGGCGACGCGCTTAACGCCGGCGATGACGTACTTCTCGCGGCTTGCGGCGGCCTTGCCACCGACCGCGTTGAGTACGCCGCCGGCGGTGATGAGCGGGAATATGCGGGATGCCGTCTGCTCAAGGCAGCCATGCGGATAGTTCGCCAGCCAGTCGAGCGCCGAGACGAGCTCGCCCATCGGCGATCCGGAAAGGGTGATCATCCGCCTTGAGGCGTCGGCCACAGGGAAGTTGAAGACCTCGCCCGCTTCGAGGCGGACGATGCCTGCGCTCTCGCGCCATGGGACGGCCGGGCGGACCGGCAGCTCGATCGACTGCGAATGACTTTCGCCGAAGCCGCCGGCCGAGAACGAGATCATGCCCTGTCCGGCGCGATCCGCCTTCGCCCGCAGGATGATGTTCGTCGTGGCGTCCTTGGCGAGACTGATGGTGGAGGCGGCGCGGACCATGGACACGGCGCCGGAGGCCTTGACCACGTATGTGACGCTGCCGTCCTCGCCGCTGCGGTTGGATAGGGGCAGGGACACCTCGAACTCGTCGCCAGGCGCAACGAAGCGCGGCGCGTCGGGCTGCGCGACAAGACGCGGCGCGACCTTGCGCTGGATAGACTTGGCCCCGGTCGCCTCATCGGTGTAGGCGACGGCCGTGACGCGCACCTCGCCGACGAATTCTGGCAGCTGGAACGTCGCCTTGGCGGCGCCGTCGACTATCGGCACCTTCCCCTTCCACATCGCAAGCGGCTTGAAGCGACGCGTCGGTACGGGGCTCACGCGCCCGAGCATCTCCGCCCCGAACCCGCCGCCGATCCTGACCCCGCTCTTTCCGAGGTCGTCGCCAAGGACAGGGAGCAACCGGTGGTAGAGGTCGTAGAGCGGGTGCTCCGCGGCACGCACACGCGCGAAATGACCGAGCGGGTCCGGCGTCTTCTCGCCGGTGAGGATGTTGATACCCTCGTCCACCACGGTGACGACCGCGTATGCGTTCGAGACCGCCGGCCGCTCCTTTGCCACGCCGGATGCGGCTATGGTCACCTCTATGGTGGCGCCGCCATCGCCGGATGTCGGGAAACGGACATCGGCGTCAAGCGATATGTCGAGTTCGTTCTCCGGGCGGCGGACGACTACGGTCGTCTGTCCGTGGGCGCGTACGGCAAGATGGTTGGCGCCAACGGATAATCCCTGCACCACCGAAAGCGTCACCTCGGCGTTGGGCGCCCACGAGGCGGCCACCGGGCGAAGCGTGACCTCGCTTGTTGCGTTCGTTATGGCGACGACCTCCGAATAGATCTCCTTGTCGCGGAACACGCTCACAAGGGCATGGCCGACGAATGGCGACTTGACTATGAGCCTGGGCGTGTCGCCAGGACGGTAGAAGGCCTTGTCGGGGGCGATGACGATCTTGGTCGGGTCGGAGAGCGGTGCGCGGATGGCCTCGTCGCCCCATGTCGAGAGGTAGAACGACTTCGCGAACGTCGCGCCGGTCTCCTTGTCTTCTATGGTGAGCACGTATTCGCCGCTTTCGCGTGTCGGGATGGAGACCTCGGATGGACCGTCCTTGACGGTCTTGACCTCAATGGCCTCCATCAGCGGCGAGCGCACTTTCGTGACGTCCCACGTGTGCCATCCATCTGGTGTCTTGCGGTAGGAAAACACGGACTTTATGCTCTCGAGCCTCATCGTGAGCGTCCTTGGAGCGTCGAGGGCCTTGCCTCCCGGCGTCACGCAGACGACCGACATGTGGGGGAAGCCGGATTCGGGGATGCGGGCCCAATCGGGAAGCGTGGTGCCTATGTAGAAGGGGTAGTAGTGGAGTATGGCGCTGGCGCGAGAGGTCGCGGGCCGCCCGCCGTCCTCGAACACCGTGCCCTGTCCGGTCGCGCGGATCGCGGCCTTGGGCAGGCCGCTGTCGGCCCAGAGCGGAGCCTCGAAGACATGGCGCCCGTCGTTGTCAAGGACGGCTCTCGGAATGCGGCGGAAGCTGGGTTTCAGGCCAAGATCTTCATTGCCGAAACGATAGCCTTTCCATGCCTCCGGCGCGAAGGGGACGTCCTCGAAGACGACGGCGCCCTCCACGCCCAGCGCACGCGCCGGCCCGCCGTAAAGATGCTCGGCATTGACCTCGAAGGAGAACGACTTCGGCGCGACGTCGTCGGGCGCCTTGACCGAGACGCGTATCTGCGGCGGCGCGAACTCCTCGACCTTCACCTCGCGCTCGCCAAGGACCACGCCCTTGTCGCCAGGCGTCTTCAGGACTATTCGCCAATTGCCGCTTGGCTGGTCGGCGGGTACCGAGAATTTCTCGCACGCCAAGGCGCCCTCGGCATCAGGCATCAGTTTCTCGCTGGCGCGTTCGTCGCCTGCCGGATTGACAAGAACGGCCTCTACGGGGAATGGGCTTGGCGCATGGCCGGTTCCATCGCGCAGGATGGCATGCAGAAGGATGCGCTCGTCATGGCGGTATATTCCACGCTCCGTCCAGACAAAGGCTTCGCATTTCTTGGCATCGAGATACTCGGGGCGGACGCCGTCCGGACGTGTCTCGTCGATCAGCATGTTGTTCGTGAGCGCGAGGAAGGTCATGTCGTCGCCCTTGGGCGAACAGACGATGACCGCGAACACCTCGCCCTTGTCGGAGCACCTGACCGAGCACCAGCCACCTTCGTCCGTGACGCCGGCTGCCAGCGTGATGTTCGCGGCGGAGCGCACCTCGACCTTCGCCCCAGCAATGGGCGCTCCGGTCGTGAGCGAAGTCGCCCACACGCCGACGTCGCGGCGGTCGTCGCCCGAGACGCGGACGCTGAGGCCTATGTCGGACACGCACACGAGGCGGTAGCGGTTGGGGTTCGCCCTTTCGTCGTCGTACCACCACCAATTGCCATCGCGCCTTTCCTTGTCGGCGCTGCGGACGGCGACGAGATATATGCCGCTAGGCGTTCCCCCGTCCTTCATCGATATCGGAAGCGCGAGCGTCTCCTTGACGTTGGGCAGGTTCGCGCAATGGAGCAGGTTCGTCTCCATCGGTCCGGCCAGTTCGCCGGTGTCCTCCGCGTCGGCGCCGTCATCATCTCTCCATTTCCAATAGTGTTCGTAGATGCGCTCCTCGCGGGCGAGGAGCTGGACGACGTTGCGGGGTTCCACGCGGCGGATCTCCGCATATACGTTGGTGACGTTGATGGTTTCTATGGCGATGGAACGACGACCGCCGGGAGGCAGATAGCGGCCCTTCGATGAGAGGCGGACGTAAGGATCGGCATCCTCGCGATGGAACGATGCCGTCCAGTCGTTCGTCGACGCGCCGCTCGAATCGGCGGACTTGCCATAGAGCGGCAGCCCTTTGCGCACCACAAGAGTGAAGTTGGTGCCGTACGCGAAGTCGCCGGTTACGTGAAGATGCGGCTCCCATGCGTTCCGGTTGTAGTTGTACTCCGCCTCGTAGCGGAAGCCCACCACGCCCTCCACCAGCGGTGATACGTCCACATAGCGGCGGATCTCGTCCATGTCGGGTCGCTCCGAGAGACGGATGTCTATCTCGGAGTCGCCGTTGTACGAGGCCTCGATGACCTCCATGACCGGAGGGGCGTTTGTCTCCGTGGCGGCGATTTCAGGTTTGCTTTCCGGTTGAGGCGCCGGCGTGGCCGGAGGGTTGGGCGTCGGCGCGGGCGCGGGGGTGGGCGCTGGTTGCGGTGCCGGTGCCTTGGCTTTTTCAACCGTCTCGGGATGCGCTTCGATGAAGTCGTCCAACAGGCGTTCGTACTTGCATTTGTAGCTGTTCTTGCCTGAAAGGCCGGCGATGGCCGCTATTAGAAGGATTATGTTCGCCGCGACGCTGAATACGAACAATGTGGAGTGTTTATTTGTGTTCATGGCGTGATGATACCTTTTGTTGTTGGATGGTGACAAATGACGAAAGAAGAGATAAAAACCGCCAGACAGGGGGTCTGGCGGATGAAAATGGCTCCGGAGGCGGGATTCGAACCTGCGACCAAGGGATTAACAGTCCCCTGCGCTACCGCTGCGCTACTCCGGAATTGGAAGCGTGTCACCTATGGTCGCGGACATAAGCCGCGCCAAAAAATAACATGGATATTCTAGTGGAACCGACGCCTTAATGCAACCATAAATTTCACCAGGGTTTCGCCTGTCATGATGGCCATTGCGCGCAATGGCCATGTCTGGTAGGATAGTTGTGTTTTTCAGGAGCGTATGCGAAATGATAATCAGGACTCGTGCATATCCAAGGGCGGCTCTTATCGGCAACCCGTCTGACGGCTACTTCGGCAAGACGATAGCTTTCACCTTCTCCAACTTCCACGCCGAGGCGACGCTTTTCGAATCGCCGGAGCTCGTCATAGAGCCAAGCGTCCGCGACGGATCCACTTTCACTGACATCGCAGGTCTTGCGGAGGATGTCCGGCACTTTGGATACTACGGAGGCATCCGTCTCATCAAGGCCGCGATCAAGTGCTTCAACGACTACGTCGTCGAGAACGGCATACGCCTGCCGGCCAAGAACTTCACGATACGCTACTCGTCGGACATACCGAACCTCGTGGGCCTTGCCGGCTCCAGCGCCATCATAACCGCTTCGATGCGCGCCATCATGTCCTTCTACGGGGTGGACATCCCGCTCCCGCGTCTGGCGAACCTCGTCCGCGCGGTCGAGAACAAGGAGCTTGGCATCGCAGCCGGGCTTCAGGATCGCGTTGCGCAGGCGTACCAGGGCCTCGTGTACATGGACTTCGCGAAGGACCTCCTCGACAAGCAGGGCTACGGCAACTACGTCCCGATGCACAAGGAGGACATGCCGCCGCTCTACCTCGCCTATCGCACCGACCTCTCTGAAGGCTCCGAAGTCTTCCACAACAACATCCGCGACCGCTTCAACGCCGGAGAGAAGGAGGTCGTCGACGCGATGCGCTTCTTCGGCGACCTCACGGACAAGGCCCGCGTCGCTATCGAGGCGCACGACTGGGATGCGCTCTCCGCGCTGATGGATGCGAACTTCGACAAGCGCGCATCCCTCTACCGCCTCTCCGAAGGCAACCTGCGCATGGTGCGCACTGCCCGCGAGTGCGGGGCGAGCGCGAAGTTCTCGGGCAGCGGCGGGGCGATCGTCGGCGTGTGCAAGGACGATGCCACGTTTGACCGTCTGTCCGAGCGTCTTGGCGCCGGCGGCGTCAAGGTGATCAGGCCTGCGCTGGTTTAGCGGTCTCGGCATCCGCAAGCGCCTGAAGGGCGGTGGCGCTGCGGACTATGCAGTTGAGCCAGTCGTTCTGCGGGTTGTCGGCGGCGTCCGGCCACCAGATGGTCGGGATCCTTCCGTCGGGGCGTTGCGCTCTGGCGATGGCGTCGCCAAGGGCTCGCGCCTTCGCAAGGTCCAGTGGGTTGCCTTCGGCCTTGTGGAGTGCGAGGTAGGCGAGGATAAGTTTTGCGGCTGACGCATCGACCGGTGCGCGGTAATGGTATTGCTCCACGACCGCCGGTTCGACGGCGAAATCGCGCTCGAAGTAATCGGCGTTGTATCTGGTCTCGCCGATCTTGAATGGCCGCTCCCAGCAAACGAACTGGTCTTCGGCGAATCGGACTATGTCGCGGGCTACTTGGCGTCTCTTCTCGTCGTCCGGCCATCGCTCAAGCATGCGGATAGCAGCCGAGCAGGCTGGGTGCTTGGTGAGGTTGACGTAGGGTGGCGTCGCTTCGACGTCCTCGAACTGCCCCTCCCAGTTCCAGGTCTTCATCGGGCCGTTCTCGAAGAAAGCGAAGGCGCGGTCGGCGCATTCGCCGTATGCGGTGTCGCCGGTCGCGTCATGCAGGGCATCCATAAAATCGATGACGGCGTCGGGGGCGAGTCTGTTGGGGGAGGCTGGCCGGCCGTCGCTTTCGCGCACTCTGAAGAACCAGGTGCCGTCCTCGCCTTGGAGGCGTATGTAGGTGGCGGCGATGTTCTTGGCCCACTCCAGGTATTTGGCATCGCCAGTTACGCAGTACAGGGCGACGGCCGCCTCGCCCGCCTCGGCCGGATGGACGAGGACGTTAAGGCTGGCGTACTGTCCTGCGGTGTAGTCCTTCCCGCGATACGTTGGCGGGAAGAATGCGAGTGGAGCATCCTGTGGCTGGGATATTGAAATGAGGTAGTCCAGGCTGGCGCAGGCTAGGCGGATGGCGTCTGTCCGGCGCGATGCGTTTCGTTTTGCGAAATCGGACGCGGTTGTGGTCTATGATCCTGAATTTGTAGTAGACCGTGCCATCCGTCTCGGGGAAGTCGAAGGACGGCGCGTACATGAACCATCTGGCGTTGCCGTTCCAGAATGGCGCGCCGTCAACGCCGCCCGGGTGAACGACGTTTCGCATGTCCTCATCGACAAGGTGGCGCAATTGCGTGATGGATGCTTCGTCCGCCTGTGTTTCGGCGGGTGTTTTCAAGACGTTGTTCATGGGACTGATCGCAGTTGTCAGGTGATCATGTGTCGCGATCATGAATCACGACACGAAATAATATGCGTTCCCATACCCGATTTCAAGATTTCCGCACCATAATCTTTACATCCGTCTCTCAATCATGTACAATCCCACCCGCCATGAGAACAGCATCATCCAGAACGCGCCCGCGCAAAGCCGCATCCCGCACCTCCCGCACGGCGTCCGGCAAGACCCGCCGCCGCAGGGTCGAACTGTCGTCTCCGCCCCCCGACCGCCTCACGCTCGGGTCGATCCTCTCCTTCTGCCTCGCCCCCGCCAAGGCGGCGGCGGATCTGGCCGGCGACATGAACCCATGGCGTGATTTCCGCTATGAGCGCAGCGCCATCCCCATAGCGGAGTTCGAAAAGACCATGCTGCTGTCGATCGCTGCCGCGTCCGGCATCCTGGGCCTTGCCGCGGGGGCCGCGACGTGGGGCGTCCTCAAGTCTGTCGCGCTTGTCCTCGCACGGCTTCAGCGCCCGAAGTACTACCCGCAGGAGCGCCTTAGGCGCCAGGCGCTCGCCAGGGAGCGGCGCAGGATACGGCGGCGCACGACCCTGAACCCCATGCCGACGCCGGAGGCGTTCCGCGAGGCATGGTCCCATGTGCGCGAATCGCCGGCCGCGATGATCCGCTTCGGCTCGGTGCTGTGCGATCTCGAGGCGTACGTCGACAACTCCCTCATACACGACGAAAGCGGGGAGATAGTCGGGCGCAATCCAGGGATACGCGGATGGATACGCATCAACTGCCCGGAGCTTTTCCCGAAGTACACGAACATCATGAGTTACAAGGCGATGGCCAACAAGTTCCGCCAGGCGATGGGCATCGAGGACCCGTATCCGGCGGACAGGGCGGTGGACCTTGCGGAGGATGACGCAGAAGGCGGCAAGGCAGGGAAGACCGGCGGGAGAGGCAAATCAAAGATTATGGTGCGTAAGGATAAATCTGGGAGCGCCGAAGAACGCGGATCCGGCATGGCAAAGGAGGTTAGGAGGCTTCTGGCGGATTGCGAGGCGCTTGGGAGGCGCGGCTTCTCGCGTAGGAGCGTCGGCCTAGCCATAGACCTGCGGGTCCACCCGGACAAAATCCCCCGCGAACTGGAGATCGCGGAGCGACGAAGGCAGGGGCTGGCGGACAGTGACGGCATCGCGCGGCGTCTCGTCCGGCGGATGGCCTGAAAAAGAAACACATGACGCAAGAACACGGTGCGGAATACGAGATGGATTGCATAGAAGATAGCGCAGGTGTGAAACGAGCAATGCAGGATTACGGTGCGGAATAACTAGGCGGATTGGCCGGATGATGGCGCAGTGATGAAACTAGCAATGCAAGAATA
>JAFSZJ010000059.1 GCA_017458965.1 Kiritimatiellia bacterium
CGTCCCGTCTGCGGGTGTGCCGCAAGCAGGATGCTTGCGCTCCCAGGGACTGGCCACTCGCCGCAAGGGGGCTACAGCCCCTGGCAGACCGTGATCGCGGCGACGCCGACGATGTCGTCGGCCGAGCAGCCGCGCGAGAGGTCGTTGACCGGCTTGGCGACGCCCTGGAGGATCGGGCCATAGGCGCCGGCGCCGGCGAGGCGCTCGGTGAGCTTGTAGCAGATGTTGCCGCACTGGAGGTCCGGGAAGATGAGGATGTTGGCATCGCCCTGGATGGCGCCGCCCTTGTTCTTCGAGGCGCCGACGGAGGGGACGAGCGCCGCGTCGGCCTGCATCTCGCCGTCCACGACGGCGTCAAGGCCGATCTCCTTGAAGCGGGCTTCGGTGAGTTCGCGCGCGATGCGCATCTTGTCGACGAGCTCGTGCTTGGCGCTCCCCTTTGTGGAGAAGCTGAGGAAGGCGAGGCGCGGCTGTTTGCCGACGAGGGCCTTGTAGGTGCCGGCGGTCGCCTGGGCGATGTCGACGAGCTGCTCTGCAGTCGGGCAGGGGTTGACGGCGCTGTCCGCGAAGATGAGGACGCCGTCGCCGGAGGCGGTCGGGACCTTGAGGTCCATGACGAAGCATGCCGAGGCGAGCGAGATGCCCTTGGCGGTGCCGACGCAGTGGAAGGCGCTGCGGAGCATGTCGGGCGTCGAGGCGATGGAGCCTGCGACGAGGCCGTCCACCATGCCGCGGTTGAGCATCATGTTGCCGAAGTAGAGGCGCTTGCCCTTGACGGTCTTGTCGGCCTCCTCCTCGGTCATGCCTTTGGCCTTGCGGCGCTCGTAGAAGGCGGCGACGAGTTCGTCGGCGATCGGGGCGGCGGTGTAGTCGAGAACCTCGACCCCGGCGTCCTTGAGGGACACACCGGCCTTCGCCTCGGCGTCGGCGAGCTCGCCGGGGGTGGCGAGAACGATCGGCGTGGCGATCTTCTGCGCCTTGATCTTGGAGGCGGCGATCACGACGCGGGGGTCGTTGCCCTCCGGGAGGACGATGCGCTTGTTGGCGGCCTGGGCCTTGGGGAATACGGTGTCTAGGAAGTTCATGGTTGGGAAGTTAAGGGTTGAAGGGTTGAAAAGTTGAAGGGTTGAAAAGTTGAAAGGTTGAAAGGTTGAAGGGTTGAAAGGTTCGAGGGTTACTTAGCCGTAACGATGCGGAAGGTCTCGCGGGCGATCATGAGCTCCTCGTTTGTGGGGATGACCCAGACAGGAAGCTTAGAGTCGGCGGACGATATCTTCGCGAGCTGTCCGTGGGTGGACTTGTTCGCCTTCTTGTCGAGCTTGACGCCGAGGCCGGCGAGACGCTCGCAGATGGCGCCGCGCGCATCGTCGCTGTTCTCGCCGATGCCGCCGGCGAAGACGATGCCGTCGATCTTGCCGAGCAGTGCCGCGTAGCCGCCGATGTAGAGGACCGTGCGGTGGACGAAGAGGTCGAAGGCCTCCTTTGCGTCAGCCTTGCCGGCCTTGACTGCGGCGCAGAGATCGCGCATGTCGCCCGTGCCGGTGCCGGCGATGGAGAGAAGACCGCTCTTCTTGTTGAGGAGAGTATCGAGCGCCTCGGCGTCCATGCCCTCCTTCTTGGCGAGGAAGAAGCAGACGGCGGGGTCGATGTCGCCGGAGCGGGTGCCCATCACAAGGCCCTGGAGCGGGGTGAGGCCCATCGTCGTGTCGAAGACCTTGCCGCCCTTGATGGCGGCGAGCGACGATCCGTTGCCGAGGTGGCAGGTGATGATGTTGAGCTTGGCGAGCGGCTTTTTGAAGACCTTGGCGGCGGTCTCGGTCACATACTTGTGGGAGGTGCCGTGGAAACCGTACTTGCGCAGGCCGTACTTCTTGGCAAGCTGACGCGGGATCGCGTACATGTAGGACTCGGCCGGCATCGTCATGTGGAAGCCGGTGTCGAAGACGGCGACGTTGGGGACGCCCTTCATCTTCTTCTCGCACGCCTCGATGCCCGTGAGGTTGGCCGGGTTGTGGAGCGGGCCGAGGTCGAAGCACTTGCGGATGGCCTTCTTGACGGCCGCGTTGACGAGGACCGGCGTGGTGAACTCAAGTCCGCCATGGAGCACGCGGTGTCCGACGGCCTCGATCTCGGAGAGCGACTTGACGACGCCGTCGTCCTTGTTCACGAGCGCCGCGCAGACATGCTCGAAGGCCTGTCCGTGGTTCAGGGCCTTCACGGCCGATGAGCGCTTCTCGCAACCCGCCTTCTGATAGACGAGGTTCGCGTTCGCGTCGCCTATGCGTTCGACGATGCCCTTGCAGAGCATGGTCTCGGTCTTCATGCTGAAGAGCATGTACTTGAGTGAGGAGCTGCCGGAATTGACAACCAGCACCTTGTCTATTGTCGCCATTGTGGTTTCTCCGTATGGTATGGTTTGGATATTGTAGCATTTCCCATCGCCGATCTCATGTATAATCTTCCCTTCACATGACAGAACCTACCTCAATGATCTGGGTGCTGCGCGTCCTCTGGGCGGTCGGCGCCATCCTTCTTTTCGGCGTCGCCGTGCTCGTGCACGAGTACGGCCATTTTCTGGCCGCAAGGCTCCTCGGCTTCAAGGTCGATGCCTTCTCGATAGGTTTCGGTCCAGCCATCGCAAAATGGCGGCGCGGGGGCGTGGAGTATCGCATAGGATGCGTTCCGCTGGGCGGGTATGTGGCGTTGCCGCAGCTGGATCCGTCGGAGATGGACGTGATCCAGGGAAAGCACGAACAGGGGAAGGACCATCCGCCGATACCTTCCGTGGCACCATGGAAGCGTATCATCGTCGCCGTTGCGGGGCCGCTTGGCAATGTCGTGCTGGCCGTCGTCGTGGCGTTCGTCATCTACTTCATCTCGTCGCCGGAGGACTTCGGGGGCGTCGGCGTCACAATCGGTCGTGTCGAGGCCGGCGGCCCGGCGGAAGCGGCCGGGCTCCGGGTGGGCGACCGCTTAGTCACTTTCGGCGGTAACAGGGTCTCGTGCTGGAACGAGGTCGTGGTTGAATGCATCCTCGGCGCAGGCGCGGGCGATGCCATCGACGCCGTCGTGGATCGCGGCGGCGAGCGGGTCGCCTTGTCCATACCCGTGAAGACGGACGACAATACTGGATACGCAGATATCCCCGGCGTAAGTCCGCGCATCAAGTGCCAGGTCGGGGACTTCTCCGATGTCTCGACGGCACGCGAAGCCGGAGTTGGAAGAGGGGATGTCATTCTCGCCATCGACGGGGTGGAGCTGAACGACCCTGCGGACATGGCCATGCGCATAGCCGCCGGCGGGTGTGAGACGAGACAATTTCTGATAAGACGGTTCCGCGGGGGCAAGGTCGAGACGCTTTCCTTCGCGCCGCGCATGGACGAGGAGCTGGGGCGGCCTATGGTTGGCATAGTCTTCGCGGACACCGAGGCCGCCAACCAGTCCTGGATGATGTACCGCCGTCCGTCGCTCCAGATCTCGAACGACGCGAAGAGCATCCTCAGGATCCTTCGTGCGCTTTTCGCCCCCAAGGCGAAGGGCGAGGCGACCCGTGCGGCCAAGGGGATGGGCGGGGCGGTGACGCTCTTCGTGGTCTTCTGGCTTCAGATACAGGCGGGCCTCATCCATACCCTCGCGTTTCTACGGTATCTCTGCATAAACCTCGCGATCATCAACATTCTCCCGCTTCCGGTCCTGGATGGCGGGCATGTGATGTTCGCCTTGCTTGAGATTGTGACCCGCCGCAAGCCTTCCGCCAAGCTTATCGGCTGGATATACAACATCTTCGCGGTGCTTCTAATCTCGCTGATGGCCATCCTGATCCTGCGTGACGCCTTCAGGCTCAACCAGATGTTCCGCCGCTCGCGCCCCGCCGCCGTGGAGGAGACCGCAGAGTAGCGGTTTTTCCGCAAATTAACGCCAGAACATATCCAAGAGGCGCACCCGGGGGAAATTTGCGCTTGCATTGGACGGGGCGAAGTGATAGACTACTTCCCGTTTTCTGGAGCGCCTTTAGCTCAATTGGATAGAGCATCTGACTACGGATCAGAAGGTTGCAGGTTCGACTCCTGCAAGGCGCGCCACTTGACCGAACCTTTATTGCGGGGTGGAGCAGTTTGGCAGCTCGTCAGGCTCATAACCTGAAGGTCGCAGGTTCAAGTCCTGCCCCCGCTACCATTTCTCCTTGTGTTGTCCTCAAACGCTGCGGTTCATTCCGCGGCGTTTTATTTTGGCGCGGCGCTACTGGAGGACGAATTCTATGACAATGCCGCCTCGACCGCATTCTCGGATGAAATCGGCGGAGAGGCCGCTGATGGAGCCGGTGCGGCGGACGGCATCAAGCGCCGATGCGTCGAATGCCGCGCTGCCCGACGATTTGTTGACGCGCGGGTTCAGTATCCGCCCGCCGGCTCCGAGTTCGAAGGCTATCTCGGCCGGGCGCGTTCCGGCCGCTTCGCGCGACGGCTGGTCCCACGCGTCGTATAGCGACTGCTTGATGATGGAAAGGTAGAGGCTGTAGTCGCTCGTCGGAAGCGAGGTCGTCTCGCCGGCGCGGATGGGGACGCGCTTGTCGAGCCACTTCTTGATCTCCTCGTCCGTCAGGGTCTGCTTCTCCTTGGGCTTGACCATGGATTTTATCGGCGGCGGATTGCGGGTGACGCGCTTGCCCTTCTCGATCTTCGGCTTCTCCGGCTTCTTGGGCTCCGGCTTCTTGGGTTCAGGTTTCTTTGGAGGATCGGGTTTCTTTGGCGGCGGCTTCTTTTGGAGCGCGATGTCATCGGGCTTCGGTGGCGGCGGCGTTTTGGGGACCTCCACCTTGGTCTCCTCGACCGGCTTCGCCTCCTCCTCGAAAGGGTCTATGGCGATGGTCAGCTCCTTTATCTCGATGGGCTTCCGCCTCATCTGGCAGCCTTTTATGGAGGCGTACGAGAGCAGGAGTCCGATCACCACGACATGGCCGAGCACGGAGATTATGCCGAAACGGGTGCCAGCCATCGTCCTACTCCTTGGGCTCCGTGACGAGCGCCATGCGCGTGACATGGCAGGCGTTGAGGATCTTCAGAGTCTTCATCAGTGCGCCGTATTCGACGCGCTCGTCGCAACGCACCAGAACGGCGGGGGGATCCTTCATCTCCGCGATCTTCCTCATCTCCTCCTCAAGTGCGGACATGGAGATCTCGCGGTTGTTGAGATAGACCTTGCCGTCCAGCGCCACCGTGATCGACTGGGACTTGTTCTGCTCGATCTTGTCGGTTTTCGCCTTCGGAAGACGGATGGGGATGCCCTGTTCGAGCATCGGGAAGGTGATGATGAAGGTTATCAGCAGGAGGAAGGTGAGGTCAATGAGCGGAGTGAGGTTAGGCTCCGCCATGCGCCTGAAATCGCGTCTGCCTTGTCGTTCCCTTCCCATCGCGCCGCCTCCGGGGCTACTCCTCGCCGGGCCCCATCTCCAAGGTCAGGCGTCCAAGGAACTCGTCCGCGAACGCGTCAAGCATTACATTGATGGCGCGGATGCGCTCCAGCACCATGCTGTATCCGACGGATGACGGAATGGCCACTACGAGGCCGACGACCGTCGTGAGCAATGCTGACGATAGGCCCGGCGCGACATCGGACAGGAGCGCGGATCCGGTCGCCCCCATCGCCTGGAAGGCCTGCATGATGCCGAGGACGGTCCCGAAGAGGCCTATCAGCGGCGCCACGGATGCGCCCAGGGCGAGGACCCACATGTTACGCTCTATGCGGAGCGTCTCATAGGAGAGGGATTCCTCCAGCGTCGCCTTGACGAGTTCCCGGCGGCCTTCGGAGAGACGGGTTGACATGGACAGCGCACCGCCCGCCTGCGGGAGGAGTGATGCGATTCGGTCGCACGCCTTGCGGTACATGGCGGCCATCGCCCCGCCGTAATGCGGGCGCGGCCCCAGATATATGTCGAGAAGATGGCGGCTCTTCGAGAATTTCTCGCGGAACATCGCCATGGCGTTCTTCTCGTGCTTCAGCTCGTAGGCCCGTTCGAGCATGACGAACCAGACCCACATCGAGAGGACCAGCTGCCCGATGACTATGGCCTTGCCGATGCCGCCAGACTGCGAGTAGGCGAGCCATGCGTTTGCGATAGGGATGTCAAATGGCATAGGGAAAAGGGGTTGAAGGGTTGAAAGGTTGAAGGGAAGAAAGGGTTGAAGGGTTGAATGGGTGGTCGCTCAGCCCTCGACGTGCTGGCGGACCCATTTGCGGATGTCGCGCTCCTCGCGCGTCCAGTCCTTTTTGTCGGCGCGCTTTTCAAGGAACATGTCGAAAAGGTCGAAGAGCGCCCGTGTGAAGGCCTCGACGTCGAGCATGCGCTCCTCGAACGTCGGGAACTGGTTCTCCGGGTCCTTTGGGAGGCGCAGCCCGCGTATGGCGAAGGACGAGTCGATGGACGCGCACCAGGCCTTCTGCCCTATCGCCAGGGACAGCTTGAACCCCTTGGCCTTCTTGCCGCAGAGCAGGGAGAGCATCGCCTCGGGGCTGTAGAGCGGGTCGCCTTGGCGCAGGACTGCGACATGGGCGCCCTTGCCCTTGCGGAAGAATGAGACCGGCCCTTCAAGCGCGATGGCGCAGTCGTCGCCCGTGGATGAGCGGAACGGGCATCCGTCGAGGTCGAAGCGGTAGAGGAGCCATGTCAGGAACTCGCCGCCGAGGTCGCACGCGGGATCCGGCTCGACGGTCTCGTCGTCCGTGAACACCGCCGGCGCCAGGTCGTTGGCGTTCACCTGGCGGCGGAGGATGGCCAGGCCGTTGGGCGTGACCACGTATGGCTGCTCGCCGGTCGTCTCGCGGAAGAGGATGGCGAACTTGTCCATCGCGGAATCGCTCATGGCCTCGGCCATGACGAAGCGCGTGTCGAGGTTAACGACTACAGGCATCCCGGAGAGAGTCGGCGGCATCTGGGGCAGAAGCTCCTCCGCCACGCGCGCCTTGATCTCGGCCCTGCGCTTGCGGTTGAGGAACTCGAGCTTCTCGGCCCGCATCACCACGTCCTCCTCCATGCGGCAGTACGCCTTCAGGAGCTTCGGCGGGATCTTCTTCTCGGCCTGCATCGCGACGACGTGGATCCAGGGGACGAAGAGGCACTTGTCCTCCGTGATCTCGCGGTCGAAGAGGTGGCGCGGCGTTACCCAGCCGCGGATCGGGGACGATCCGAGCGTGTCGATGGGCGGTGCCGCCCTGTCCGCGAACGTCTCCAGCGCCGACTTTGAAAGACCGTCCTGGAGGTAGAAGAGCCTGAATGAAACCGTTCCCTTGTCAAATGCCATAGCCGGCCTCCCCTTCCATTGTCATCGTCTGGGATACTATCGGGTCGGGCTCGCGGTTGTACACCTTCGAGAAGGAGGGGACGGAGTGGGTGAGCCACACGTTGGCGCCGATTACGGAGTCGTGGCCGATGACCGTCTTGCCGCCAAGGATCGTGGCGCCGGCGTAGATGACGACGTTGTCCTCGACATCCGGGTGGCGCTTGATGCCCTTGACGAGCTTGCCGTCCGAATCCTTCCTGAAGCTGAGCGCGCCTAGCGTGACCCCCTGGTAGAGCTTTACGCGGCGGCCGATGGTGCAGGTCTCGCCGATGACGACGCCGGTCCCGTGGTCGATGAAGAAACCTGGCCCGATCATCGCGCCGGGATGGATGTCGATGCCCGTCACGGAGTGGGCCCGCTCGCTCATCATGCGCGGGATCAGCGGCACGCCGGCGCGTTCAAGCACATGCGCCACGCGGTGCGTCGCTATCGCGACAAGACCGGGATAGCTCATCACGACCTCGGTCTCGGACTTCGCGGCCGGGTCGCCCTCGTAGGCGGCCACTATGTCCTCGGCGAGCATCGCGCGGATTCCGGGGATGGCGTCGAGAAGTGCGGCTGCGGCGCTCTCTCCGTCGGCGACGGCGCCGAGTGACGAAGCGCGGGTGTCGAACGACGAGTTGGCGGGTTGCGCGGCGAAGGCGCGCGAGCATTGTTCGGCAAGCCTCCGCGCCATGTCGCGAAGCGTCTGCCGGCATCCGCCGGACAGATGGCGGCATCCGGGGAACAGCACGGACAGCATCATGCTGAGAATGTCCGCCACTTCCGCGCCGTCAGGGAGCGGGGCGCAAGGCGCGTCGTCCCCGCCCGCGCATGGCGGAAGGCCGGCGACGGCGGCATCCAGTCTTTTTTCAATCCAGTCTTCCATCGGGGGGCTCGTCATAGTCCAAGAAGGTCGAAATGCGCGAAGATGCGCAGAAGATGGCAGAAAAGCGGCGCCGCGAACAGAAGGCTGTCCGCCATGTCGAGCATCCCGCCCAACCCCGGCAGGACGGCGCGCGAATCCTTCACGCCGACGCCTCGCTTGAACATCGATTCGAAAAGGTCGCCGAACACGCCCGCGATGACAAGGAGCGCGCTGACCACCGCCGTCCGCCAGAGTCCCATGATGGGCTCGTCCGCCGCGTCGCTTCCATGGAAGACGCCGCTCGGCCCCCATTCGAAGCGGTTCGCGAGCCATCCGAGGAGAAGGCCTATCGCGACGCCCGTCGCGATGCCTCCCGCAAGGCCCTCCCACGACTTCTTCGGCGAGACGCGGGGGAACATCTTGTGGCGGCCGAACGCCGTGCCGAACCCGAATGCGCCGGCATCGGAGAACTTCACGACCATCGCGACGAAGAAGACGAGGAAGACGCCGCCGCGCGTCGTCGCGAAGACCCCATCCGCCCCGTACCTCGCCATCGACATGAAGGAGCCGATCATCACCGGGATATAGATGATGCCGAACCCTGTGACGGCAGTGGCCTCGAGCGCACGTTTCTGGTCCTTGTCGAAGAGGGCGCGGACAAGTATCGCGAAAAAGGCTGTGAAGAGGAATGCTGTGCGCCATTCCGCCGGGAGGCCGCACGCCGCCGCGCCGCCGCTTCCGCTCGACGCGTAGACGCAGGTTAGCCAAAGCGTCCCTATGGCTGCGCCGAGGCCTCGGTAGGCGGGGATGCCGCCTGTCGCCGCAAGGGCGTGGAACTCGGCCTGGCACGCGAGCGCGAAAGCGAGAAGTATGGCGAACTGCACCGGGCCCGGCAGAACGGCCATGACGAGCGCGAAGAAGATCGCGACCGCAAGGCCGACGAAAATGCGCTTGATCATGTTGCGCCCTCCGTATCGGAACTCTTCGAGATTTGAGATTTGGAATCTGAAATCTGAGGTTTGGTCGCCGAAGCGTCCAAACCTCCGAAGCGGCGCTTGCGCTTCGCGAAGGATGCGACCGCCTCGAGGAAGTCCTTCTCGGAGAAGTCCGGCCAAAGCGTGTCCGTGACGAACAGCTCGCTGTAGGCGCACTCCCACAGAAGGAAGTTGCTGAGGCGCAGCTCGCCGCTTGTGCGGATGATCAGATCGGGGTCCGGGACATCGGGCAGGTACATTCGCGCGGCGAACGCCGCCTCGTCTATGGCCGCAGGGTCGAGCGTCCCGGACCTCGCCTCGTCCGCCAGGCGCCTTGCCGCATCTACGATCTCCGCGCGTCCTCCGTAGCTGAGGCACACGATGAGCTGCTGTTCGAACCCCTTGGTAGCGTCCTCGACCTGCGCGATCTGAGCCTGAAGGTCCTCCGGCAGGTCCGCCTTGCGCCCCATGACGCGGAAACGGCACTCCTTCTCGATGAGTTCCCGCTCGTTGTCGCGCAGGAACTTCCTAAGGAGGTTCATCAGGCCATCGACCTCGTCCTTCGGGCGCGACCAGTTCTCGGTGCTGAAGGCGTAGAGCGTCAGATACTGGACGCCGTGCCTGCGGCAGCAATCCATCGCGCGGCGCACGGCTTCGGCGCCGGCGCGATGGCCGAAGAGGCGTATGTTCATGCGCTTCTTCGCCCACCTTCCGTTGCCATCCATGATGATGGCTATGTGCCGCGGCATTCCTGGCCCGACATCTTTGTCGTTCGCTGGACTCACGCGGCGATTATACCAAAACCATCGCTATGCGCCGGGCGTCCGGAGCGCAGGTCAGATTTGTGACATTCGTCAACATTGCTGGCAGCCGGGGGCAGGTGAGTCACATGGCTTTGGCTGGACTGGTGACATGACTCTTTCGTTTTCCCCTGAAATCCTTCTCTCTTGGACGGGGCTGGCTGATTTGCCGCGAGCGTCCGCCGTCGGGCGGATTGCCTGCTCGCATTCCCAGGCCTCGGCCAAGGATCGAGATTTTCAGGGGAAAGGCGGCAAGATGCGTGACCGCCAGACGGACATGGACCATGCCTATCGAGTGTTGCATGCCATCGTAGATACATGTCAATTTCAATCAAGCCCGCTAAATTCGTGGGACTTGGACGCACATGCGCATATCAGGCACAAATCTGTCCTTCCGGCCTCCGTCATCGCGGAACGGAATGTGCTACCATTCCCTTCGGGTTCCGCCTCAAGCGGTCGCGACCTATGGCTGACGATGCCTCCAGAAAAGATTGCGAAACGCCGAAGCTGAGCGGCTTCACGATAGTCAGGCTTCTCGGCCGCGGCGGCATGGCCTCCGTGTGGGAGGCGCGCCAGCACGATCCGGACAGGACCGTCGCCATCAAGATCCTGAACGACGACATATCCCGGAACCCGGAGGATGTCGAGGCCTTCTACGCCGAGGCCAAGCGGGCCGCCGCGCTCGACCACGAGAACATCGTCACAGTCTTCGAGGTCGGGTGCAAGCACGGGCATTACTACTATGTGATGGAGCTGGCGGCGGGCTACGATACCGGGACATGGCTGCGCCGCAAGGGGCATCTTGGAGAGGGCGATGTGCTGACAATCGCCGAGTCCGTCGCCGTGGCCCTCGACTACGCTTTCAAGACCATCGGCATCATCCACTGCGACATCAAGCCCGCCAACATCATGGTCCACGACGACGGCACCGTCCGCCTCACCGACCTCGGCATCGCGCGTTTCGCCCGTACGCCCAGCATCGACGAGGGCTATGTCAGCGGCACGCCGGCGTTCATGTCGCCTGAGCAGGTCAGGGGCGAGGCGCTTGACACCAGGGCGGACATCTACTCGCTCGGCGCCACGCTCTACAACCTCGTGACCGGCCACAGGCTTTTTGAGGGGCGGCCCGACGGCGAGGCGATGGAGGCGCAGTGCGGCGAACAGGCGCCCGACATCCGGTCGCTCAACCAGGACATCTCCTATCCCTTCGCCGCGCTTGTCTCGCAGATGCTCGCCAAGGACAGGGAGCTGCGCCCCTCCGGCTGGTCCTTCCTCATACGCGACATCCAGCGCGTCCGGCAGGGGCTTATGCCGCTTGGCCGTCTTCCCGTCGGGGAGGAGAGCACGATGCGCCTCGACCCTTCGCCGGACGGCAATTGCGGGACGGCGCCGGCCGATGCGTCGGATGCCGCGCCTTCAGGCAGGAGCCCCACCCGTCGAAGCCGCGTCATGACCGCCCTCTGGATCGTCGCGACGGCCCTGGCGTCGGCGGCCGCCTTCGCCCTGGCCTACCTCGCCACCCTCCGCGCCCTACGCTGAAGCGGCGGCGCGGATCTTCTGCTATAATCAACTTGTCGCATGGCGCGGCGGGCGATTCCGCCGGCCCATGCGTTGATCAACATCGGAAACGAAAGGAAGACCATCATGGCTCATGTGATTAGCGACGACTGCGTGAAGTGTGGCGCGTGCAAGGAGACCTGCCCGTGCGAGGCTATCGGCGACGGAGACACCAAGCTCGTCGTCGATCCCGCCAAGTGCGTCGATTGCGGCGCGTGCGAGGGCGTCTGCCCGACCGGCGCCATCAAGGCCGAATAACCGCGTCTTTCGCAGCAACGAGGGGGCCGGTGCGCGTGCGCGCATCGGCCCCCGTCGCATTCCTGCATTTCCGATCAGTCGAACTCGAACTTCAGTACCTTGACGCCGAAGCGTTCGACGTCTGACCAATCGACCCCTTCGAGGTACGGGCCCGAACCCCACATCTCGAACGGCAGCACTTCGCCTGTGCGCAGGTCCGTGATCCTGGTCGGGACATACCCGGCGCTCTCGAAGAGCGCGAAACCCTTGAGCGGCGCCTGCGTGACAAGCGCGTAGAAGATGTCGTCGCGATCGAATGGGCGCGTGATTGAGGCGAAGCCGATGCTGTTGTGGTGGTCGAAGTACCCGGGCGTCATGATCGACGCCTCGGCGCCCTTCGTCCCGAACACTGCCTCCGACCCCCAATCGAGGAAGCCTCGTATCGCGTCGAGCCAGGGCAAGTGGTTGTCGGGAAGCGACCCGTCTATGAGCGGCGTCAGGCCGGGCGCGAAGTTCCAGATCCCGCGCTGGCCGATGGCGCAGCACATCTGACGCAGCAGGAGGAAGCGGTCGTCGATATAGGCCTTGTTCGTCGTGCCATCGCCGGCCCACCACCAGTACAGGTCGGCGCCCACATGTGGGATGTCCTCGTTGAAATCGCGGCGCGGCGGCGTGGCGCCCCAGCGCCCGTTGCGCCGGTAGGCGCTTGGCCTGTTGTACGATGGTGAAGGCGTGTCCTCGTACTCCTCGCTCGTGCCGATGTCGAGTTCGTCTATGTTGAGCTCGCCGTCGCCGTTCGAGGTGATGATCGCCTCGGGCCACAAGGAACGGATGTACGCCGGCAAGGCGCGGCGTTCGTCGCCCTCCATGCGGCCGTCGAGCCAGAAGCCGTCGATCCTGTCGCCGTAGCGCTCCTTCATTTCGGCAAGCAGAGCCCGGAACGCCGCCGCCCAGCCTGGCATGTCGCGCGCATCCTCCGCAAGTGACGGCCCGGCCTCGGGGGCGTCCCAGTCGCCCGGCCCCATCGGGAAGTATAGCTCCGCCTTCAGTCCGCGCCTGTGCGCCTCGTCCAGGAACGCGCCGATGTAGTCCTTTTGCGTCTTGTATAGGTACGAGCGCGAGCGGGTGGGGAAGAGCACGCACTCGGCCTCGCCGCTGTGTAGAGCGGTGAGAATCGCGTATCTGGCGCCGGCGCGGACCGCCCCGTCGATCATATTGCGGGCGACGACTTCCGGGGCCGGCGTGGCAGCGTCGAACTCCGCGGCGGTCTTGAATGCGAGCGGCGAGCCTTGCGACTCCTCGTTGCCGTGGATGGAGCAGCCCCCTCCGGTGAAGAGCCCCCAGTGGTAGAAGACGCCGAACCTCGCCGGCGCATACCATTTCATTACGCGTTCAAGACGCTTGAGGTAGATGTCTGATCTTCGCATGGTGGTTGTGGAACTCCGGTTCGAAAAAAATGAACAGTTCAGATTATATCGGCTTGGGGAAGTTCTGAAACTTTCTCCTTGCGCGGCATCCGGGATGCTGGTAACATTCCGGCGGAATGAAACGCGCATTATGCCGCTGGAAGGGTAGGTCAGGTCAGACGATGGTCGAATACGCCATCGTCGTCGTGATGCTGCTCGCGCTTGTCGGCGTCTGCGCGCTGTTTCTGTATGCGCTGCGTGGGCAGGGCGCGAGGGCGCTCGGCCTAGTGGCGTCGGAGTATCCGTGACGGCGCAACGCGCCGCCGGCAAGGCAAGGGAGACAACACCATGGGCAGCATCAAGCGCAAAAGCGGTCAGACGATGGTCGAGTACATCATAATCGTGGTGCTTATCGCCATCTCGCTCCTCGTGCTCTTCGGCAAGCTCAGCAAGGCCACCGGAAAGAAGGTCGCAGGCGCGACTTCCGCGCTCGACGAGGAGGTCGGCGGCGAGGCCGCTTCGATCGCCGAAGAGGACCCGGCGGACAAGATCAAGTCATTCGGTCCCGATGGCGAATTCAAATGATCGACAGCCGGCGACGGTGGCGCATGGCGCCGCCCGTCGCCGGGGTGGCCGGTCGGAAGGCCAGGCGATGCTGGAGTCGTTGCTCGTCATCCTCGTCGCTTCCTTCCTGCTTTTCACGCTCCTCGAGCTGGCGCGCGACTTCGCCGGCCACGAGGTGCTTCGTCATGCCGCCTCGAGGGCGGCGCGGGCGCGCACGGTCGGCTTCAACAAGTGGATGTGCACGAAGGTGATGCGCGTCGCGGCGATCCCGAACGCCGGAAAGATGCTAGAACCGGCGTACGAGGACTTCCCGGACGAGGAGCTGCACGCCGCCCTGGAGTCCAAGTCGCCCACCGAGCTATGGGACTGGGCCTTGACCGCCGAGGGCGGGACCGATCGAGCCGAGATGGAGGCATCGCGCATCCCGAACTACCTTGCGAGCGAGCATGAGGGCGTCGCCGGCGGCATCCTCGACTACGAGGGCTGGAAGGATCTACAGGCGGATGGTCTGGGAGGTTCGTCTTCCGCGCTTTCGCCGAAGACCATCGAGGTGAATGTCCGCCAGAGGGTTCCGCTCGACATAATGGTCCGGGCGTTGTGCGACTGGGTCGGTCTCGTTTTCAATCGCGACTACCTTGTCCTTGGCGGTGACGGGAGGATCGAGAACCACGCCAGCCTCTACATGGAAGACAAGGGATATTGATTTCGGAGGTGCGGCGTCCCGCCGCGCAAAACAAGGGTTAAAAGGTGAAGGGATCGCGGACAAAGAACGGCAGGAGGCGTGGGCAGACGATAGTCTTCCTTCTCCTTGCGCTGACGATTCTCGTGTTCGCCTTTCTTTGGAATGTCGATCTTCACCGCCTCGTCTCCGGCAAGATAAGCGCCCAGGACGCCGGCGACGCCGCCGCCATAGGGGCCGCCCGCTGGCAGGGCGAAACGCTAAATCTCATCGGCAACCTGAACCTCGTCCACGGCCTCGCCGCCGCATCCGGCGACGACGCGGCCATCGACGCCATAACGCAGATGCAGGCGCGGATCTGTTTCACGGGCCCCCTGGCCGGCCTTGTTGTCGCCCAGATCGCCGCCAAGAACAACCGCATCTACCAGAACGACGACTTCACCGATCTCCTGAAGAAGCATGCCGAAGAAGTGCGCCGCTACGACCAGGGCGTTGGCGACGGCATCATCTTCCCGGAGCCTTTCGAGGGCGCATGGGACGAGTACGCCGGGATGCTTGACGCCATAGTGGCCGACGGCCTTGCCGCCGCCCCGGACAACGCTTTGTTCTTCGGCGACGCGACGGGCGGTCACATCCTCCTCGAAAAGGATTTCTACGAGGCCGTGGCCGGGCGCGAGTGGTGCTGGTTCTACCTCAACACGGCCACAAGCCTGGAACCGCCGCGCACGCTTCTCGACGACTTCGTCTCATACGAGACCTTTGGCCCGCTTCCGGCTCCCGATCCCCCGCGCTACGAGAACAGCGAGATCTTCGGCGTCGGAGTGCATGCGGTGGACTTCGGCGGCGCGGTGCCTATAGGCGCAGGTGATGGCGGCGGATGGAACAAGACATCGGGCGCATGGTACTACTACAGTTCTTCGATGTGGAGTTCGCCCTGGCCCGGCATGAACCAGGAGGAGGCCGATCCGCTTCCCATGGCTGGTCAGGTCAAGCCGGAATACGACTACGCCGGCGCCGACGCCGTGGTGCGCCTCTACTTCAGGACATACCGCATGACATCCCAGGGCAAGGAGGACGACATCGTCTGGACCGCAGCCGCAAAGCCTTTCGGCTCGCTTGACGGGGAGGATGGCGTCCGCGTCCCGCCGCATACCTTCGGCATGGTGCTTCCGGCCTTCCGCGATGTCCGTCTAATACCCATCGACGCCGCCACGAGCGGCGGCGACGGGTCGTTCGATGTCGAATGGCGCCGCCACACCGATGAGCATCTGCCTGTCTATCTGGACTGCGGCCGCCTTGAGGACGGATGCAGATACTGCTCGCTGATAAAGCGCTTCGAGGAGGCGTCGTTCCGCAACGCCGGCATAGCCTGGCTCAGGAAGAACCACGAGCAGTGCACCCGTCCGCCGCCGGGCGGCGGCGGTGGCCGCGGCGGCGGCTCGCGCCGCGGACACTAGGAAAGTTGAAGGGTTGAATGGTTGAAAGGTTGAGGGGCCTGAAAGGTTGAAGGGTTGAAGTCGAACGGGGCAATTTGCGGGAGCAGGCTCGGCCAGGCGATGATAGAGTTCGTGATCGCTATCCTCCTTGTGGTGATCATCCTTGCCGGCTTCTTCCAGTTCTTCGACATCGCGATGACCCGCGGCGAGATGCTGGAGCCCCTCCGCGCCGACGCAGGACGCAAGGCGATGGGGACATCGCGCGCCGCCTCGCGCCCCGACTACATCGTAAGCTGGGAGGAGGGCGACGACGAGCAGCGCCACACGGCGGACGACAAGAGCCGCAACGGCAGCGCCGCCAGCACGCTCGGTTCCGCCATCGTCGCGCATTCCGTCCGCGACAATGCCGACTGGCAATATGTCGATGGAATCGAATCCGATCTGCCCGACCTTCGCGGAGGCATCGGCCCCGCGCTCGGCTTCACGCACGAGAGGAACCACGCCGATGTCGAACTGTTGCCGATAATGCGGAACTGGATAATCGGCAAGGACAAGGTGGTCGTCGGTGGCGAGCTGTGGTTCCCGACAATGGCCATCAGCGGCGCAGGCCAGGATGACGGAGGCGGGGAATGAGGCATCGCCTTGCAACTGTCCTCGCGCTTGTCGCCATCGCCCTCGCCCTGTCCGTGGCGGAAGGCGCCTTCTTCATGCGCGTCAAGACGACGATGCGCAAGGCGCTCGAGTCCGGCACGATGATCGAGAAGTCCGATGCCGTGGTCAACGGACGCGATGCGCGGATAAGCGTTTTCGCCTTCGACAAGTCCCGAGACGAGACGATTGCCGGAATCGGCAAGGAGCTTGCCCTTGAACTTGATGGCGGCTTCATGGCCTCGCGGACGGAAGATGGCGTAAGAAGCGACCTCATCGTCCTTCCGGGCGGTGACGCCGGATCCAGCGTCGCATGGTTGATCGAATCCCCGGTCGGTGACGCGGCGATGCCTGACGACAACATCCTGCCGGGTTCCGACATGATGAGCCACATCTCGATCAAGAAGACCGGATGCGTATTCTCCCTTCATGATGTCGTCGGTACGCCGGAGGTGGCCATGCGCGAGGCCGAGGCGCAACTTGTCGCGCTAGGCTGGAAACTTCTCCTATCCGGTGACAGGACGGCATACTTCGGCAAGCCCGGCAAGCAGTCAGTCGCCGTTGCCGCAGCCTTCCGTAGCGGCAACGCCACCCGCATCGCGATAATCCGGTAGGTAGACCTAGCAAGGCCAGACAGGAGCGGCGGCCCATCGGCGAGCGATGGCCAGCGAGGCCTCGTGCGCGGCGGGCGACGTCCCCTCGGGGATGCCCTTCTCGAGCATGGCGAGAAGCCGGCGCGTCTCGTCCTGCGCGAGGTCGCGGTCGATTGGGGCCGGATCGGCTCCGAAACGGCGGATGAAGTTCCCGCGCATCACTGCCTCGCGCGCCTCGTCGGAGAGATCGAGCGGCCGGAAGTGATGGAGGACATCGTCGGCGTTGACTTCGAATTCGCCGCCCTTTAGCTCCAGGGCGTTCCTCGTCTGGTCGTACGCCCAGTTGAATTTGCCCTCGTAGGCGGAAAGGTCGGACGACGCCGACCAGCCTTCGTCGCTCTGCGGGCACATGAATGGGTCGCCGAACGAGTTGCAGGTGTCCGTGGCGAAGTAGAAACGGTCGCGGAAACGCTCGAAGAGGTCGTGCCAGCGGTCATGGAAGCGCGTGAAGCCGATGTGCATCTCCCAGCCCGGGGCCATGTCCAGTCCGAGGTTGGGGTATGTCGAGAGGAGGCGCTCCACATCGTCCGGATCCTCGCTCTTGAAGTAGGCATGGGCGAAGGTGGTCTTCAATCCGGGATGCTTGCGGAGGATGTTCTCGGATTCCGTCCAGACCTGCTCAAGCGTCGGGAAGGACGAATCGTATGTCCAGCCGTTCCGCTTGGCGGATTCCGGCGCATTTTCCAGATCCCAGAAGATGGCAGGGTCACCTATGTGCATGATGAACGGCTTGCCGCTCTGCTCCATGACATCGAAGAACGGGTCGAAGACCGGATCGTCGAGGGGGATGCCGACGCGCTTGCGAAGCCCGGGCTTGCCGATCAGGCTCTTGAAACCGTCGAAGCCCATCGCGAGGGCGCGGCGAGCCTGGTCCGCGAGCCCCTCGGCGGGACCGGTCGTGGCGCCGTCGCCAAGCTGAAGCCCGGCCAGGGCATAGACGCGCTTTGCCGGGTTCTTCGCGTTCAGAACGGCCTTCACGCCGAGGCAGCGCAGGTTCGAGCCGTCGTCGCGCCACCAGTCGCCCGTCTCGGCCGGAAGGGCGAGCAGGGCCGCGCGTTCGACGCCGTACCAGCCCATGTACCCGTTCACTGAATCGAGGTTCCACTCGAATGTCTTGCCGGCGTACAGGTGCATGTGGGCGTCGCACGGCGCCATGTCCGACCATTCAGCATGAAGATCCCTGTGCATTTGACTATCCTTTCAGGTTGAAGCGTATCACATTCCATGACGCCGGCTTGAGCGTGACCGAATAGACGCCCTTGTCGCCTTGCGTGGCGCGTACATTGGACGGGCGCACGGCGTCGGGGCGCTCGGCGGAGTTGGCCGCGCCGAGGTCTGGTCCCGTCAACTCGGTGCGGGCCGCCATCGTCGTTGGGCCGAAGGTGGAGAGGTCGATGCGCGCGCGCGTCGGCCTCTCGCGGTCGACGTTGAGCGCGAAGACGGTGAGGGCGTCGGCCGCTTCGTCACGGACGGCCGCGAACACTGCCGTGGGGGCGTCGCCCCATGCGGTTTCGCGCATTGGCGTCTTCGCTATCGGACGCAGCGCGACGCCACGGCCGAAGAGCGACATGTCGCGGAACGGGAAGAAGGTCGTCTGCCGCCATGCCGGTCCGTTAGGCTCGGCGACGATCGGCGCGATGACGTTGACAAGTTGCGCAAGGCACGCCACCCGCACGCGGTCGGCGTGGTTGAGGAGCGATATCGCCATGCCTCCGAAGGCGAGGGCGTCCAGGAGCGAGTAGCGGTCCTCAAGCAGATGCGGGGCCTCCTGCCACGGGTGCGGCTCCTGCCGGCTCTGGTACCAGATGTTCCATTCGTCGAAGGAGAGCATCATCGTCTTCTTCGAGCGGGTCTTGGCCTTGACATAGTCGCATGTCGCGACGGACGCCTCGATGAAGCGCTCTGTGTCGCGGAAGACCGAAAGGAAGTCGTCGTCGTTCCCCGTGTTCTCGTAGTAGCGGTGTATGGATAGGCAGTCGGCGAGGTCGTATGTATGCTCGAGGACGATCCGGTCCCACTCCGGCCATGTCGGCATGCCGGGTCCGGAGCTTCCGCATACGACGGTCGAAATAGAATCGTCGGTCCAACGCATGAGCTTGATCGCCTCGCGCGCCTTTCGCCCGTAGGACACGGCGTCAAGGTGCCCGATCTGCCAGTCCCCGTCCATCTCGTTGCCGACGCACCACCAGCGGATGGCGTGCGGTGCGGCGTGTCCGTTGCGCTTGCGCAAGTCGCTCCATGCCGTGCCGCCGGGATGGTTGCAGTACTCGACCATGTCCGCGGCGTCCTGCGGCGAGCCGGTGCCCATGTTGACGCCGGCCATGACCTCCGCTCCGGCTTCGCGCGCCCAGTCGGCGAATTCGTCGATGCCGATCCGGTTGGTTTCGACCGTGTGCCATGCGCGGTCCAGGCGGACAGGCCGCCTGTCGCGCGGACCTATGCCGTCGCGCCAGTCGTAGCCCGAGAGGAAGTTTCCGCCGGGGTAGCGGACGACCGGGACGCGCAGCTCGCGCACAAGGTCGATGACATCGCGGCGGAAGCCCTTGGCGTCCGCCGCCGGGTGGCCGGGCTCGTATATGCCGCCATAGACGGCGCGTCCGAGATGCTCGATGAAGGAGCCGAAGAGAGTGTCCGCCACCTGGCCCACCGCCAGGTCGGGAAGGAGCACAAGGCTTGCCTCCGCCATCTGCTTCTTGCCGGTGGCCGCCGTGCGCTTGGCGGGCTGTTTTGCGCGGATAGCTTTCATGGCGGACGATTCTATCATGCGCATTGATGGCGGTGGAAAAAACGGGACCGTGTTCCCTTTATAATTGAAGAGGGATTCCATGGAAGGTTCAATCGACGACAGATACGCCGGGGATGACGCCTGGCGGGAGTGGTTCGAGGTATGCGCCGTCGAGCGCTGTGGCCGCACATCCGCTGAAAGGCTACGGCCGCAGATATCCTCGGCCATGTACTCGCGCCTCGCCCGCTACGGCATCGGACGCGAGGAGACGCACGGGGAGGACCCCGTCGCATTCTTCGACGCCTACTTCAAGCTGAAGGGCTCCCGCGAGAAGGACAAGCCCCTGAAGCGCTACTTCGCCTACCGGGTGAAGACCGAGGGGCTGCGCCTCCGCGACTTCGTGTGCGGAACCCTCTTCGGCGCGTTCTCCGGCCGGATACACGACATCGTCGTGGATTGGGTCGCGGCGCTTAAGGGATGGAAGCCCCATACGCTACGCGACGGGGATGGCAGGCGCCGCATCGTATGGGAAGGTGCAGGCGAGGAGGATGTCGCGTCGCTCGAACGCGCCGGAGCGGCCGAGGAGGCCGACTTCCTCGATGTCGCCCCCGTCCGCGAGGAGATCGAGAAGGCGCTTGCGTCAACGGCGGCGAAAATAAAAGTGGAAAAATGGAAAGTGGCGCTCCTTTTGTATGCGACGGCCCAGGACGTGTCGCTGACGGAGGCGGCGGTCCTTGAAGGGCTGGGAACCGGAAAATCGCGCGCATACGCGCTTCGGGAGAAGACCGTGAGCAGGATGAGGCAGGAACTTGGTTCGGCGGAGGGGGTTGGAAGCCCGCTCTTCGGACGCATCCTGCTCGAAGTCTGCGAAGAGGCGATCCCCGGGGAAGTGCGGGCGAAGATGGGAGTCGCACAATGAGCAGCGTGTTTGAAAGGGAATGGGACCTCTACCGCCAGGGCGGGGACAAGAACGCTTTCGAGGCTGAAAAGCCGCAGGGTAAGGGCGATTTCGACAAGGATGTGAAACCTGGGCAAATCCGCATCTTCGCGGACATGAAGCGCCCCTTCGTCGCGCTCGTGGTCGAGGAACGTGGGGTGGCGGGTTGGCTCATAACGCCAGTCTCGCCGTTCACCGTCCTGGCGTCGGGACGCGAAATGCTTGTCGGCGAGCGGGTCTTCCAGCTCTGGAACTCCTGCACGGCGGCGAAGTCATTCGTTGAGCGTAGCTGGATCGTCGACACGCTTGGCTCCGAAGACCTCGCGGACATCGCCGTGGCAGTCAAGGCAACCAAGCCGGGACGGATTACCGACGGCGAGGACGCCGTCGCACAGTACGAGCGGACTTTCCTCGTTTCCGGCGGGAACTTCGTGCCGCTCTTCCGTCCGGCGGTCCGCACACGGAGCTTCTACGTATCCCGCGCAATGCGCATAGCCGCAGCGCTTGCCGTCTGCGGTGGCGTCGCATGGTATGCGACGCAGATGGGCGGCGGTAGGGAACCTGTCCATCATGAGCTCGCATACAGCGTTGGCGTCGGTGATGTCGCGGACGATGTCATGGCCGATGTCTCGGAGGCCAAAGCTCGGGCGATAGCGGATGCCTCGTCGCGGCTTGAGCCGAAGCCTACACCGATGGCATCGAAGCCCGCGCCGGCCATGGAAACTGCAGCGCCACAGTCAATTGACGCCGTGGCAGCAGTCAAGTCGCCGGTAATTCTTCGCAAGTTATGTGGGTCGGTTGAAAACGCACGCAGACATGTCGGTGGCAAGCCTCTAGCAGCTGCCAAGTGCGCGCCTCCGGTGCCGATGGTGGTTGGCGGTGCGATGGCCGATGTGTCGAGAGTTAATGCGGACATGACGTATGCGAGATTTGCGGAAGATGTGGAGAGGTCGCGCTCGGTGCAGCACCTTATTCCTGAGACCGAACGCTACGCGGAGTTCAAGGAGAACGAGTTCCTCGACCCGAAGTCGAGCCCGCTCTCGACCTTCTCGCTCGATGTCGATACGACGAGCTACACACTCATGCGGCGCTCGCTGAACGACGACAAGCGCCTTCCGCCGCCGAACGCCGTACGAATCGAGGAGTTCGTGAACTACTTCCACTACGACTATCCCGAGCCGAAGGGCGGCGATCCGGTCGGGGTCGATTGCGAGATGGCGGAGTGCCCATGGAACAAGGGCCACAAGCTCGCCCGCATCGGTCTCCAGGCCAAGCGCATGGACAAGGGCGAAATACCGCCTTGCAACCTTACATTCCTCATCGATGTGTCGGGGTCGATGGAGTGGCATGGCGGCATAGACATGGTGAAGAAGGGATTGTCAATGCTGGTGGAGCAGCTGCGCGAAGAGGACCGCGTCGCGATCGTCACCTACGCGAGCGGGACATCGGTTCGCCTCCCCTCGACGCCCGGGACGGAGAAGCGCAAGATCCTTGATGTGATCGACTCGCTCATGGCCGGTGGCGGGACATACGGCGCCGGAGGCATACAGCTCGCCTATCATGAGGCGAAGAAGAACTTCGACAAGGCGCGCAACAACCGCGTCATCCTCGTCACGGACGGCGACTTCAACATCGGTCTCTCCAGCCCGAAGGAAATGGAGGACCTCATCGCCGAAAAGCGCGAGAGCGGCATCTTCCTTACGGTCCTTGGCGTGGGGGAGGGGAACTACCATGACGCGATGATGAAGAAGCTCGCGAACGCCGGAAATGGCAACTACGCCTACATCGACTCCGTCCTGGAGGCGAAGAAGGTATTCATCGACGAGTTCGGCGGGACCCTCCAGACGGTCGCCAAGGATGTGAAGCTCCAGATCGAGTTCAATCCGGCTGAGGTCGCTGGCTACCGGTTACTCGGCTACGAGAACCGCGCGCTTGCGGCGAAGGACTTCAACGACGACAAGAAGGACGCCGGCGAGATGGGGGCGGGCCACACGATGACGGCCTTCTACGAGATCATCCCGGCGGGATCCGAAGAGAAGGTCGCGGATGTCGATCAGCTCAAGTACCAGAGGACCGAGGTCGCCAAGTCTGGCGAGATCTTCACCGTCAAGCTGCGCTGGAAGGCGCCGGATGGCGACACGAGCGTCCTGCGCGAGACGCCTTGCACTGAGGCCGCAATCACGCGCAAGGAAGCATCCGAGGACTTCCGCTTCGCGTCGTCCGTCGCCGAGTTCGCGCTGCTCCTCGAGAACTCCAAGTTCAAGGGCGACGCCTCGTACAAGTCCGTCCTCGACCGCGCCCGCAAGGCCAAGGGCGCCGACGACGAAGGCTACCGCGCGGAGTTCATCCGCCTCGTCGAGAAGGCGGAGCTTTGCCACTAGGCGAACACGAATCAGGCTTGCCCGACATCGACTTCAAGCCAGGCGAAGTCGGCGGCGGACAAGTCCTTGTCGCCCCGGTTGAAGAACTCGATGTTGTTCCAGCCATCGTGCAGGACGCCTGATGGGATTTCGGCCTGGAGCCAGTGCGGCTCGGCGCCGTACCTCGCCTTGGGAAGTCGCGCCGGAAGCGGCGCATCTGGCGGCATGGGGTTGCATGGTGCGGTGTTGACGAGGATGTCGAGCGCCGCGGGGGCGCAGGTCCCGACGACGACATGCGCCTTGCGACCAGCCGTCATCTCGCCGCAGTTGATGCGCACACCGCCGTTGCAGCATTTCGACCACACGAAGTCGGGGTATGGCGAATGGAAGCAGGTGCCCTCGCCGCAGGGCCTGTGTCCCGTGAAGACATGCCGCCGCGGACGGCGCGCGACCTCGTCGCGGTCGCCAAGCCATGCGAATTCGTCGGGGAAGCCTTGATGGTCCTCCAGCGCATGACGAGGAAAGTGGTTGTAGGCGTACATCGTGTCGGCGCCGTCGTGGTACCAGCCGGAAGCGAAGCCGGCGTCGATCCCCGCGTCGAATCCGAGAACGAAACGAGCGAGATGATCGGACGAAACGGCGTAGTCGAGATCGGGGGCGATGATGATCGGCGATGGACAGAGCACCCGCCATATCGGCATGTCGCAATCCTGCTCGGTCATCGTGTCGCGGCATGATGGCGCGACCAGATCGACGAGACCCTCCCGCGCCCATGCCGCCACATCCATGCCCATGGCGAACGCCTCATGGGCGCTTGCCGGTACGCGGACCCCCACGCGCAGCGGATGCCCCCACTTCGCCTCCGCCTCCGCGCATGCGCGTCTCGTCTCGCGCATGAACTGCGTGAGGATGGGGGCGTTGGCCTCGTCGAATCCGGGCGCGAAGACGGGGACGCTGCGCATCCAGTCGAGCTCTATGCCGTCGGACTCGTAGTCGAGGACATACTCGCGCATCATCGCGACATGGTAGTCGAAGACGTCGCGCTTGCCATAGTCGAGCGCGTTGTCGCGCCATTCGCCGCGCCATGTATGGCGGTACCAGGCGCGGACAAGGTCCTTGCGGTCCAGCCAGATATCCGCGTGCTGCGGCAGCCACTCGCACCCGAGGTAGGAGTGGTGGATGTCGTCCATCCTCATCGAATGCCACATCCCGACTCCGGCCTCATGGCAGATGGCGTAGCGGAGGGCCATGAAGTCCGGCGCGACATCCCAGACATGGCGCGATGCGCGGAACATCCTGGAGAAGCCTCCGTCGCCTCCATTCCCTTCGCGCCACTTGTCCGAGAGCGGCTTGCCGCGCAGCAGCAGTGAGCCATCCTCCGCGAACGACAGATCCTTCCAGAAGGGCGTCCCCACCTTCGTGGGGTAGAACGACCGCTGGAAGTTCATGTTGTAGAGGATCGCCCCGACGCCGCCGCGCGATGCGTAGAAGGCCACATCGCGCCTTATGGCGTCGATGACCCCATCCCTTGACAGACCTTCGAGGTCGTTGTCCACCCAGAAGTTCCAGGCGTCGGAGTTGACAAAGATGGTGCCCAAGACTTACCCGGACTTTCTAGATGTTCTAGTCGCTCTAGTCGTTCTAGTCGGTCTAGACTCTCCACTCGCCGAGCGTCGTCACTGCGCGGTTTGCGTTGTGGCGACGCGGCGGATGGAAGTGATGACGATCGGCTGGGCGGGGACATCGGACATCGGACCGAAGCGGCCAGTCTTGACGGCGGAGATGGCATCCACCACTTCCATGCCTTCGGTGACATGGCCGAAGACGGCGTAGCCGAAGCCCTGCATCGAATCGTCGCGATGATCGAGGAAGGCGTTGTCCACCGTGTTGATGAAGAACTGGGCGGTGGCGCTGTTGATGATGGATGTGCGCGCCATGGCAATTGTGCCGCGTGTGTTCTTCAGTCCGTTACCCGCCTCGTTCTTGATCGGGTCGTGCGTCTTCTTCTGGTGAAGGGATGCGTCGAAGCCGCCGCCCTGTATCATGAAGCGAGGAATGACGCGATGGAAGATCGTTCCGTCATAGAACTTCTCATCGACATAGGTGAGGAAGTTCGTGACTGTGACGGGCGCCTTTTCGGCGTCGAGCTCCACGGTGATGTCGCCCATGTTCGTCGATATGACGACCTTTGGCTGCGCGGCGCCGATCGCCTGGGTGGCGGAAATGGCCATCGCCATGACGGCCGGAAGTGTCTTGTTCATGTTGAGTTCCTCCATGCTTGTTGGTGGTTGAAGTCTAGCATACATCGTGACGCGTGAAAGGCCGCCGGGGTAGCCGGACGATGGCGGAGAAGGGCATCGGAAAAATCCCGTTGAAAAATTTTGTTGCATTTCGCCGCGGAAAATGGGAGTCTTTTACCGACTTTGGAAATAACTCCAAAGACAACCAACAGGAGAACACAACTCATGGCAACCAAGAAAGTCGCTGCGAAGCCCGCAGCCAAACCCGTAGCCAAGAAGGCCGCCGTCCCGACGACGAAGGCTGCTATCCTCGATCAGATAAAGGACAAGGCTGGCATCAGCAAGGCGCAGGCCGCTGCGGCCTATGACGCCATCGTCGCCATCGCCTACGCGGGCGCGAAGCTCCCCGCCGGCATCACGCTCCCGGGTCTCTGCAAGATCTCGATTGGCAAGCGCGCTGCCCGCACCGGCATCAACCCCCTGACCAAGGCCAAGATCAAGATCCCGGCCGCCAAGGTCATCAAGATCAAGGCGCTCAAGGCCCTCAAGGACATCGCCAAGTAAGTTCCTCCGAAAGGAACATCAATGCGGACCGCTGCCTCGGCAACGGTCCGCATGTTTTTTTTCCGCCGCGCATGTGGCGGACAGACTCACTCGCAGGACGGGCTATCTGCCCGACGAGCCGTAGCCTCCTTCGCCGCGCTCCGTCGATGAAAGTTCATCCGCAATCTCGACGGCGACCTCGGCGACGGCCGCTATGACAAGCTGCGCGATGCGCATCCCCTTCTCGACGACGAACGGCGCCTCGCCGAAGTTGGCGAGGACGACGCCGATCTCTCCGCGGTATCCCGCATCGATCGTGCCGGGTGCGTTGAGGACAGTCACTCCATGCTTTAGCGCGAGGCCGCTCCTCGGCCGCACCTGGCCCTCGAAGCCGAACGGTATCTCCACGGCGAGGCCAGTATGCACGAGGCGCCGCGCGCCAGGCGCGATCACGGCGTCCTCTATGGAGACTAGGTCCATGCCGGCGTCGCCCGGATGTGCCTGCACGGGTATCGTCGCGGACTTGTCGAGTATCTTGAAGCGTATCGTCGTCATGTCTTACTCCGGTGCGTTGAAGTCGAACTTGGTTATGTACTCGCCGAGATCCTCCACGACCGCTTTTACGAGTCGGGAGGAATCGGCGACCGTCCCGTGGTAGATGAACGGGTCGCGGACCTCGACGGTGATGGTGAGCGCGATGCGGTTGCGCTTCGCCGCCTCGCCAAGGACGGACTTGATCGCCTCGGCGCAGGACGCGGTGAACTCCGTGCCATGCTTGCGGTATCCGGTGCGCTGGTACGGGCATGAGTAGCGCCCGGCCGTGGAGCCGTGCGTAGATATGTCCGCGACTATCTCGTCGCGCTCGAGCGAGAAGACTATCCGGAAATCCATCTCTATCTCCTCGAGCTCTTCCGGCGGAGGCGGAGGTGGCGGCTCCTCGGGCGGTGGCTCCTCAGGTGTCTCCTCCGCCTCGGCCTGCGCCTCCATGAGCGCCTTCGCCGCCATCTCGATCCTGCGCATGGTGCTTGGGAAAAGCTTCGCGTAGAGCCCTGCCTCGTAAGCCTCGGCCGAGTATGTCTTCTTACGCTTCGCCTCCCATGCCGCGGCGACGATCTTGGAGTAATGCTCGACCACCTTAGACAGGGCGGGACGCTGCTCCTTTGCGAAGTGCGACCTCACATCGGGGAAGAGCGCATCGACCATCTTGTGCTGCTCCGTCA
>JAFSZJ010000060.1 GCA_017458965.1 Kiritimatiellia bacterium
GCATCACATGACAACACGCCCAATTCATGCTGGCGCGAAGGTGGCGGAAGGAAGAGGGCTTGCGGAAGGCGGGCGTCGCAACGCGACGATCCGGCCCGCCTAACGAAGCCCGCTTCCGCCACCGAGCGCAAAAGATCGCCCGCCATCGTCGCGGCGCATGCCGCAGCAAAAAAGTTTCCGTATCCCGGACAATCAAGCGAATGCTGCCTCGCCCGCATAAAACCTGCCCTTGGCCGACATGGGTGGCACCCATCGGACAAATTATGGGGGATACGCCTGTCCCTCGACTTGCTTGACTCAATGGCGCACGATTGGCATAATCTAGCGCTGATCGCACCGCGATCTCTTCGCGCCGGAGTGGCGAAACGGCAGACGCAACGGACTTAAAATCCGTCGACAGCGATGTCATTAGGGGTTCGAATCCCCTCTCCGGCACCATTGGCGACATAGGACTTTATGGAGGACAAAGGAACATGCTATCCGTGACATTCCTTGGCGCGGCCCGTACCACGACTGGGTCCATGCACCTGGTCTCCGCGAACGGACTCCGCATACTCCTTGACTGCGGCCTTTACCAGGGCCACCGCAAGGAGGCCTTCGAGATCAACCGCAACATCAAGGTGGATCCGGCGGACATCGACTACGTGATCCTCTCCCACGCGCACATCGACCACAGCGGTAACATCCCCACTCTCTTCCGGCGCGGCTTCAAGGGGCAGGTCATCGCGACGCCGGCGACGGCCGACCTATGCGGCGCGATGCTCCGCGACTGCTGCTACATACAGAGCCAGGACCTCGAGTTCGTCAACCGCCAGCGCAAGAAGCTGGGCAAGCGTCCGTTCGAGCCGCTCTACGAGGAGCGCGACGTCGAGGAGGCCATCGCCCACTTCCGCGAGGAGCCGCTCTATCGCGGGGTCGATCTCGGAAACGACGTGCATCTCCTTTTCCACGAGGCCGGCCACATCCTCGGATCGGCCATCGTCGAGCTCGACGTGAAGAACTCCAAGTCCGGTCGCCACCATCGCCTGGTCTTCACCGGCGACCTCGGCAACCGCCTCCAGCCGATACTCCGTCCGCCGGCCGTCGTAGAAGGCGCCAACACGCTTCTCATCGAGAGTACCTATGCCGACCGCGACCACCCTTCGCAGGAGGACGTGCTCGGGCGGCTAAAGGGCTACATAGAGGACATCCACCAGCAGCGGTCCAAGCTCATCGTGCCGTGCTTCAGCGTGGGACGCACGCAGGAGCTGATCTACTTCCTCAACATCCTCGTCGAGAAGCGCCGCATCCCGCCGACGAAGATCTACATCGACAGTCCGCTCGCCCTTAGCGCGACGGACATCTACGACCGCCACAAGGAGTGCTACGACGACGATGCCTCGGCCATACTGCGCAGCGGCCGCCGCTTCCTTTCGTTCCCGGGGCTGGAGTTCACGAGAAGCGCGGAGGACAGCAAGGCGCTCAACCATCGCCAGGGGCCGATGGTGATCATCTCCGCCTCCGGCATGTGCGAAGGCGGCCGCATCGTCCATCACCTCCGCAACAATCTCGCCGATCCGCGCAACATAGTCCTCTTCGTGGGATACCAGGCGGAGAACACCCTTGGCCGCAGGATCGTTGAGAGGCCGGAGACGGTTAGCATCTTCGGCGACGAGGTCCCCGTAGCGGCCCGCGTCCACACGATAAACGCCCTTTCGGCACATGCCGACAGAGGCGGGCTGATGCAATGGTTCGATTCCGCGAAGGGACCGCACCTTTCCCGCGTATTCGCCGTGCATGGCGAAGAGGCGCAGACGAAGGCTATGGTCGATCTTCTAACCCAACATGGCGCGAAGCACGCCATGGCGCCCGTCTCGGGGCAGAAAGAGGTGCTCGATGGCTGATGAAGCTAATGGCGCGGCGCTTTTCACGCTGTGCGTGGAGAATGGACCCGGCCGCGGACGCGAATACCCCGTCCAAGGCGAGGCTTTGACGATCGGGCGATCCAGCTCCAACGCCATCGCCCTCGCGGACCCGATCCTCTCCCGCCACCACTGCCTGGTGTCCGTGGAGAACGGCGCCCTCATGATTGAGGACCAGTCCAGCGCCAACGGAACCATCGTGAACGGTTCGCTCATCGATGGCAAGACGGAGCTGAAGGACGGCGACGCGATAACCCTTGGCGACACCATCCTGCGCGTCCGCGACGCGCGGCATCCGGCTACACAGCATGAGGTCGCGCCGCCAGTGATCGACCTCGGTCCCGCGCCAGTGAGCCAGGACAAGCCTCCAGTCGCTAGTGATCCGTCGCCGGGCGGTGAGGCCGCTCCGGTGGTCGATCTCGGCTTCGAGAAGCCGGAGGCCGCGGACGACGTGGCGAAGAAGCCAAACTGGCGGCCGCTCGTCTGGGGCGTTGCCGCCATAGCCGTTTTCGCCATGGCGGCGTCGGTCATACTCCGGCAGCCGGTCGAGACCCCGGTTCCGGTCTTCACCCCGCCGAAGCCCCCGGCGATAACACCCCTTGAGATCCTCTACGAGAAGACCGAGGCCTCGACCGGAGGCGTCTTCCGCTACTGCATGGAGCTTTCCCCGGCTGGCGTCCTCTCCGTAGAGATAGACGATCTCGCCGAGGACCGCCATGTGCGCAAGGAGGCGGCCGTGCCGTCGAACCGGATCGAGCGCCTTGCTCGCGAGCTTGACGGCAGCGGCTTCGCACACCTCTCGGCCAAATACGAGGGTGTCGCCCCGGAAAACGTCATGAACACGCTCGAGATCACGCTTGTCCTCGGCGACAACGTCAAGCGTTCCGAGGTCGTCAACCGCGTGGAGCCGGAGGTGTTCAGGAACGTCCGCGAGACGCTTGAGACGTTCGGCAAGAACGAGCTCGGGATATGGGCCATCCAGTTCTCGCGCGAACGTCTCGTGGAGCTCTCGAAGGAGGCGCTTACCCGCGCAGGCAACTTCTTCGACGAGCGCGGCATCGACTACGGCAACCTCTACAAGGCCATCAAGCGCTACGAGGAGGCCGCCTTCTATCTCGACACCATCGACCCCAAGCCGGATTTCTACTCCGACATAGTCTCCGGCCTCGCTACGGCTACGGAGGAGCTTGACCAGCGCTACGAGGAGCGCCGCTTCCTCGCGGACAGGGCCATAAACCTCAAGGATTGGACTACGGCGGCCAGCGAGCTCCGCATCATCCGCGAGCTCATCCCGGACCGTGACGACGAGCGCCACGCCGAGGCGGGACGAAAGCTTCTCGACGTCGAGACGCGCATGAAGGCGAAGGAGAGGTAGCCATGATGAACGTCAAAAGAACAGCCTTCGCGTCGCTTGCCGCGCTTGCGCTTGTCGTATCGGCCATGTTCGTGCAGGCGGCGCCGCCCGCGCCGCCGCCTGAGCCGCAGGGCGTCGTGACGATCGAGTCGACCCCCGACCATGCCGAGATCGTGATCGACCGCGCCACGCGCGGCCAGACGCCGGCGGAGCTCACGCTCGCCCCGGGCCGCCATCTCCTCGTGGTCCGCGCCGATGGACATCGTCCCGAATACCGCACGATAGACGTCGATGACGGCGCCCGCATCTCCTTGTCCGTGGCGCTCCGTCCTTACACCTCGGTGATCCTCGCGTCGAGCGATCCAGAAGGCGCCGAGGTGACCGTCGACGGCGTGAGCTATGGACCGTCGCCGGCGCTTGTCTCCTCCGTTCCTATCGGCACGCACCGCGTGGGCTTCTCAATGCCGGGATACAAAGACAAGACCGTCGAGGTGCAGGTTGTCGACCGCTCCCCGCGCAAGGTGTCCGCCACGCTGGCTTCGGACACCGCAACCCTACATGTGACATGCGCCGTGCCTGAGGCGCAGCTGTTCGTGAACGGCGTTTCGGCGGGGCAGGGGACGGCGACCGTTTCGAAGATCCCCGCCGGGGAGGTCGAGGTAAAGGCCGAGGCGAAGGGCTACCGGCCGTATGTCGCCAGCCTGTCGCTTGCCGAAGGCGAGGAGTCGAAGCTGGACATCCAGCTCGACATGCTGCCGTCGTCGGTGCAGGTTGTCACGTCGCCACCCGGGGCGAACGTCAGGATCGACGGCGTCCTGCGCGGCACGTCGCCGCTTACCATAGCGGAGATCGCCCCTGGCAATCATGGGATTTCGGTTTCACTTGAAGGCCATGACCCTGACAGGCGCGAGGTGGTGCTCGAGGCCGGTGTAAAGGGAGTCGTCGATTTCACTCTCGTTCCGAACACGGGGTCGCTCCTGGTGACCACCGAGCCGGAGGGCGTCACGCTCGTGGTTGATGGTCGCGATGCCGGGGTAACCCAAGCCGCCAAGGACGCCGCGCCCGGCGTGTCGGCGCCGCTTGTGATAGACGGGCTCGTGCCTGGTGTCCGCAAGGTCCAGGCAATAAGGCCCGGCTACTTCGGCAAGGACGCCGATGTGGTGGTCGAGCGTGGAAAGACCGCCACGCTGAGCATCAAGCTCAAACGCAAGTTCCTCCCCGACTACGAGGTCCACACGGCCCTTGGCGTGTTCAAGGGGATGCTGGAGAGCAAGACCGGCGAAGGCGTGAAAATGGAGACCCGTCCTGGCGTCACCACGTTCTATCCGGCCGCCGACATCATCTCGCAAGGCCCCGTGAAAGCCCAGTAGCAGATGCTCTATCGATTGAAGCCCTTTGCGGACAGGAACTCCCAGATGCGGTCCAGGTAGGTGTAGCTTCCGGTTCCGGGTGCCGCCGCCATATTGAAGCAGTGAGGCCGGAGCGCGAGCGTGTGCAGTTCGGACTGCAGCCCCATGCGGCGCAGCTGTTCCCATGCCGCGACGGAGGCGGTTGACGGACAGCTGTCGGCGTCGCCGTGGACGAAGAGGAACGGCGGGGTGTCGATGTCGAACGAGAACTCCGGGACGAGCCTGATGGTGTGATCGTTGCTTCCGCCGGGAGGTGCGTCTTCAGGGCCGTCTTCGAGCGAATACGCCGGGTAGATGCCGATGGCCCACTGCGGGTTGCACGGGATGTTGTCGATCTCGTCGATAGGCCAGTATGCGTGGCGGCGGGA
>JAFSZJ010000061.1 GCA_017458965.1 Kiritimatiellia bacterium
AGAAGCAGTACAAGCGCCATGATCGTGTCTTTTAGGACCTTTACGTCGGCTGGATCCATGTCGATGTCCTGCGTGCCGATATAGAAGGCGAAGATGAATGCCATGAAGTTTATTATCTTCATGAAGCTGACACCAGGGGCGTATCCGCCGAACGAGGATACCGTCGCAACGGCCATGAACGCCATGAGCATCCCCAGCGGAATGCGATGCCTTGGTCTCATTGTGTGTGCGCTTGCGAGCAGCGCGAAGGACATCATCAGGCTGGTGAGGCGCGCCATTATGGCGAAGTGCCCATATCGCGGCATCAGGAATGGATTCACCATTGGCAGGGCGGACAGAAGCAGGAATACCACGAGAGCCTTGCCCACCTTGCGTCGCATGGCCCAGATCACGCCCATGGCCGCTACGACAAGCACCGCGTAGTTTCTCGTCAGCCTGCTGGCGAGGATGACGCCGACGATCCACATCGCCTGGCGCATTACGCTGCGTACTTGTTGGCGGTCGAAGTCCATCCCTGGCTATCGTCCTTCACCGCGCCGTACAATGGCTTCGGCGATGCGGTCGGCCGCATGGCCGTCCCACAGTTCGGGCCGTGTCGGCTTCCTTGCGGCCGACATCGCCCGCCTATAGGCTTCGCCAAGCCGCCCCACGTCGTTGCCCACCAGTTCGCTGGCCCCGCCATGCTCCATCAGCGTCACGGGGCGCTCGGTGTTCCAGCGCATGGTCAGGCATGGTGTGCCGAGGACGCAGCACTCCTCCTGTAGCCCGCCGCTGTCCGTGAGCATAACCCTGGCCCCCATGTTGAGCCGCAGCATGGCGTGATATCCGAGCGGATCGACCAGAAGCATCCCCGGATTGGACGCGACGCGCTCCCAAAGCCCGAATGCCTCCAGCTGTTTCTTCGCTCTGGGATGCATGGCCCACACGACCGGCATTTCTGCGGCAACCTCGCCAAGTATGAACTCGATGAGCGGTGCCAGCACTTCGCGGCTGTCAACGTTGCTTGGACGGTGCATTGTCATCGCCGCATACCCGCCATCGGCAAGCGTAGGCAACGAACCTGCCTTTGCGGCGCACCCATCGATCATGTTGCCGCGCACGATGTCGGCTATGTCAAGGGCTGCGGCCTTTCCCCGCTCACGCTCAAGCGTGTCGATCATGATGTTGCCGACGAAGCGGATACGGTCCTCTACCACCCCCTCGCGGCGCAGGTTCGCGGAACTGAGCCTGTCCGGCGTCAGCAGGAGGTCGCACAACCTGTCCGTGACTATGCGGTTGATCTCCTCCGGCATGTCCATGTCGCCAGACCTCAGACCGGCCTCCACATGGGCGCATCGGACATGCTCCTTCTTAGCCGTTATGGAGCAGGCGATCGTCGCATTCACGTCGCCAAGGACGACGACCCAGTCCGGCCGAACGTCGCGGACGACCTTCTCGAAGGCGATCATAGTGCGCCCCACCTGCTCGGCGTGTGTGCCGCTGCCGATGCCGAGGTTGATGTCGGGGAGCGGGATATCCAGCTCCTCGAAGAACCTTTCGCTCATGCGGACATCGTAATGCTGCCCCGTGTGGACAAGGACATGCTCGACATCGGGATACGCCTTGAGCGCCCGACACAGCGGCGCGACCTTCATGAAGTTCGGTCTCGCCCCTACTACGCTGACTATCTTCATTGCTTATCGCAGATTGTAGCGCATTTCCAGCGCTTGCGCAAAATGCCGCTGCCACATCGCGTTCACGCCGCACCATTCATTCGCCTTTGTCCTTCATGCGGTGCCGTTTGACAGCGTCTCGCCGGCGCGTATATAATCATGAGGTCTCCGCAAGGGCGGACGGCAATCAACAGGAACACGCACAAGGACTCGAAAGGCAGTAACAATGGCCACCAGGATCATCCTCAACCAGACATCGTATCACGGCGCCGGGGCCGTGAAGGAAATCGTCGGCGAACTCGCCAGCCGCAGGCTTAAGAAGCCGATCGTCTTCTCCGATCCGGACCTCGTCAAGTTCGGCGTCACTGCAAAAGTGACGAAACTCCTCGACGCCGCGAAGGTGAAATACGCCGTCTATTCGGACATCAAGGCGAACCCGACGATCGCCAACGTCAAGAACGGCGTCAAGGCGTTCAAGGCCGCGAAGGCCGACTGCATCATCGCCATCGGCGGCGGCTCGTCGATGGACACCGCCAAGGGCGTCGGCATCATCATCACGAACCCGAAGTTCGCGAACGTCCGCAGCCTCGAAGGCGTCGCCCCCACCAAGAACCCCTGCGCCCCCATTCTCGCCGTCCCGACGACGGCCGGCACGGCCGCCGAGGTCACGATCAACTATGTCATCACGGACGTCGAGAAGCATCGCAAGTTCGTCTGCGTCGATCCGCATGACATCCCGGTCGTCGCATTCGTCGATCCCGACATGATGTCCACGATGCCTGCCAGCCTCACGGCCTTCACGGGCATGGACGCCCTGACGCACGCCATCGAGGGCTACATCACCAAGGGCGCCTGCCCGATGACGGACATGATGCACCTCGAGGCGATCCGCCTCATCTCGCTCCATCTTCGCGACGCCGTCGCCAACAAGCCCTCCGGCCGCGAAGGCATGGCTCTCGGACAGTACATCGCCGGCATGGGCTTCTCGAATGTCGGCCTCGGCGTGGACCACTCGATGGCACACGGCCTCTCGGCGCTCTACGACATGCCGCACGGCAAGGCTTGCGCGATCCTCCTCCCGACCGTGATGAAGTACAACGCGCCGGCGACGGGCGACCGCTACCGCGCAATCGCGAAGGCGATGGGCGTCAAGGACGCGGACAAGATGCCGATCGCGCAGGCCCGCAAGGCCGCCATCGCCGCGGTCGAGAAGCTCTCCGCCGACGTCGGCATCCCGCCGAATCTCAAGGGCGTGCTCAAGAAGGAGGATATCAAGTTCCTCTCCGAGTCCGCATACGCCGACGCCTGCCGTCCTGGCAACCCGCGCGAATGCACGGTTGATTCGATCGCCAAGCTCTACCGCTCGCTGATGTAGGGCTATGACCCGCTCATCGCCGCCAGGCGGGCGGCGATGAGCGATGCGCAAAGGCGGTAGTCCTCCGGGCCGCCGCCGTAGGGGTCGGGGATGTCTAAGGATGTCCCCGACTTTCCTTTTGTCGCGCCGAGTACCTTGACCTTGGAGGCGGCGAACGGGTGGTTCGCGCGGATCGCGCGCGCCTGAGCGCCGGTCATAGCGACGATGTCCGTCGCCATGGACGCCAGTGCGTCCGTCATGGGACGCGCCCGATGGCCGGATATGTCGGCGCCGTATTCGGCTGCCACGCGCACAGCGTGTTTCGATGGTCCCTCGCCGATGTGGGCGTGGATTCCGGCGGATATGGCTTTGTCGCCTCCGGTTGCGAACCGCGCGTTGAAGATGCCGGCGGCCATTGGGCTACGGCATGTGTTGCCGGAGCAGACGAAGAGGATGGTGCGCGGTTTGGCTGTTTCGGCCATGCCGGCTACCGTATGCGCCCGAAGCGCTTCGAGGTGAACGGCCAGTAGACGAACGCGCCGGGGCCGATGAGGTTCCTCGCCTTGACGGCTCCCCAGTAGCGGCCGTCGTAGCTGTTGGCTGTATTGTCGCCCATGCCAAGGTATTCATCGTCTGCGAGGACGATCGAATCGCGTGGCGTGCGGAGCGGCGCTCGTGACGGAGCCGGAGCGGAGCCGATGGTCATGTAGCCCTTGTACGTCGGGTAGCCGTCCTCGGGGTGCTCGGCTTTGGCGCGCTCCTCGATGCGCGTGATGGTGTCGGGCGCGTCGATGCGTTTGCCGTCCACGATGAGGTCCGGCGGCGTTACGGATACCGTCTCGCCGGGCAAGCCGACCATGCGTTTTATGTAGTGGGTTCCCTGAGGCAGGCCCTCTATGCCGTCCGTGGCGAATACCATGACGTCGCCGCGCCTCGGCTTGCGGAAATTCCAGGCGACGCGGTTTACGAAGACATGGTCTCCGGCGTGGACGATCCCCGACCATATCTTCTCGCCGGAGGCCGCAGACCCACGCATCGCCGCCTTGCGCGCGAATGGGAGTGAACGCTCCTGCACTGCGTCGGAGGGGACATGGTAGAGCCTTTGCGCCACCTGGAACGTGATGTATCCGGGCTTGACTGCGCGCTGCACCAGGCCTGCGGTACCACCGGCGCTGACGCGCACCTCGCTGTACCAGTCGCCCGTCACGAGCCACTTGAGGTATTTCATCGGCGCACGGTCGAGGAAGCCGGGCGCGGCCTGATCGGTCGAGTAGATGCCGTAGAGCGTAGGCTGCATCGAACCGGTCGGTATCTTGAATGGTTCAAGGAAATAGCATCTAAAGGCCATGGCCACGCCAATGGCGACGACAAGAACCTCGAAGTTCTCCGCGAGCGAATTCGGGTGAAGCGGACGCCAGCCGGAATCCGGCCCGAGGGTCGCCTCAAGAGCCGAGCGCCCGGCTTCCGCCTCCTCCGCGGTTCGCGCGGTGCGAAGAGCTTGTTTCGCCGCCTTGATCGCCTCAGCAAGCACATCCGGTGCAGGCACGACGTCGCGTTGCATGGCATAGATCGTCCTGGCGGACTTGATCGCCTGCTTCAGGAGCGACCTCGCCTTGCGAAGTCTGAAATACCCGGTCAAGGACATCTGTCCATTGTGCGCGCGAAGCGCCTTAGAACTCAGAGCCGAAGAGGACGGAGAAGTACGGGGCGGAATCGACGTCGAGCTCCGTGTCCGCCCCGCCGCCGTCGAAGGATACGTCGCGGCCGGCTAGGAGGCCGACTTCGAACGCGAGTCGAATCGTCTCGGTGAATTCGATCGCCGCGCCCGCGCCGATGCGCCAGTCGTTGAAGGTGACCCGCTCAGGCTTGTCGTCGTCGTCCTTAAGCGCGTATGTCACGTTGAGCCAGTCGATGCGGCCATAGAGCGTGAGGTTGGCAAGGCGCAGCTCGGCAAGCGTTTCCGGTATGCCAGCCTCCAGTCGGAACATTTCGGATGGCTTCCATGCGACGCCTACTACCGGCATCAGGACCATGTCCCAGTTCGGCCGGATGATGGCGCCGAAACGCACGGCCGTCTCCTCCGAGAAGTTGTAGTACATGACACCACGGAACGGCAATGAGATCGCCGAGACCTGGAACAGCCCTTTCGCGTCGGCGTAGATGCCGGGGGCCGCGCCGATCTCGAGCGACCATCCGTTGAGGTATCGCCAGATCCATTCGACGTCGACGGGGACGGCGATGAGGGCGGATGGCATGGCGTTGATCCCAGCATCGTCCGTTAGAATGCGCAACGAGGGGAGAAGCGTCAGAGTCATGTCGCCGTATGCGACGTTCCTGAACTCCGCCATCCTCCAGCTGCCGGCGAGATCAAGGAAGCCGAAGCCGTCTTTCGCATCCTCTATGTCGCCGTTTGCGGCGAAGGTGGCGCGGTACCATATCTCGCTTGGCTCGCGGACATCCAGAAATGCGGAGTACAGGTCCGGCGGTATCATGCGGTCGTCAGATCCCCTTGCAGGAGACTGTTCGTATGTCCACGCGTTCCGCTCCTGAGGACGGGCGGGGTTGGCCATGGTGCGCTGCGGTGCCGGGTGCGACTGCGGCGCTAGCGTGCCGCCGGTGCCCGTCGCCGCCGGTGCCTGGATCTGTGCGCCATGGCTTGAAGTAGTCGTCGGCGCCGCGTAGGAGGCCGAACCGCGTGGCGCAGGCGTGGCGCCGGTGTCGGTCCATCCAGCTAATGCCGCTGATGCGGCCAGGACCATGGTGAGGGCGAGGGAGTTGCGTATCATCATGTTGTTGCGTTCCTTCCTGACAGTCGTTGGATCGTTGGATCGTTATATCGTTGGGTCGTTGCCCTTAAACGCCGCTGTGGGCGATGAAGCCGCCATCCACTGGTAGTACGACGCCCGTTATGAACCCCGCCTCGTCCGATACCAGGAAGCGCGCCGCGCCGCATAGATCGTTCGGTTCGCCGAAACGGCGCATGGGTGTGTGCGCGATGACCTTGTTGCCGCGAGCGGTGTAGCCGCTGCCGTCCTTGGCGATGAGGAGGAAGCGGTTCTGGTCGGAGACGAAGAAGCCGGGGGCAAGGGCGTTGACGCGTATGCCCATCGGGGCGAGGTGCGTCGCAAGCCAGCAGGTGAAGTTCGCCACCGCCGCCTTGGCGGCGCCATATGCTCCGACCTTGGTAAGAGGATGGAAGGAGGCCATTGAGCAGAAGTTTAGGATAACCCCCTTGCCGGCGTCGCACATCGCCTTGCCGAAGACCTGGCACGGAATGACGGTGCCGGTCAGGTTCAGGTTGAACACATGGGAGAAGCCCTCCTCGTTCATGCCGAAGAAAGTGTCCTCCACAGGGGTGGTCGGCTCCATCTGCTCCGCGGGTGTAGTGCCTTTGGGGTGGTTGCCGCCAGCGCCGTTGACAAGTATGTCGATGCGCCCCCACTTTGCGAGTATGGTCGCCAGCGCCGCCTCGACGGCCTTGCGGTCAAGAACGTCTGCCTCGACGGATATGGCCGCGGTCAGCCCCTTGGCGGCAAGCTCCTCGCGTAGCGCCTCCAACTTATCCATGTGGCGGCCTATGAGCGCGACAAAAGCGCCATGTCTCAGAAAATCCTCGCATAGGGCACGGCACAGTACGCCTGCCGCGCCAGTCACGGCAATCACCTTGCCGGCGACGCCGGCCTTGTCGGCGCAATTCTGCGCAGCAGCGCCATTCACATCTTCCCGTTCCATTGTCTCGATCCTCCGATAAGTACCATGCCTACAACGTGATTATACAGGTTTTCAGTTGCGCTTCATGACAAGAGCGGTGCGGGAGGGGAGATACACCCGTACGATGTTGACGATCTCGTCCCTTCGGCGTTCGGCAACGACTGGGTATTCGATCCCTGCCTCGATCCGGTCCTGTCCGCCGAAAACGCTGGCGTCCGTGTCGAGCGCCCACCCATAGCGCCCAGGGGGAACCATCACCGGAAAATCGGCGAATGATTCCGAACTGTTGAAGTTGAAGGCGAAGACCAGTCCACCGCGCTCGTACGCAAGGATCTTGCGCTCCTCGTCCGCGACCAGTTCGCAGACTTTCTCGTGCAGGACGCGGTGCGACGATAGGAGCCGCACCATCGCTTCGTCGAAGTCCCCAAGGCGACGGAACATCAGATCGTCGTCGTCACGCAGATGCCAGAGGCGTCGCGCGTGGGCGAACGAGTTGCCGTTGCCCTCGCGCGGGAAGTCGATCCACTCGGGATGGCCGAACTCGTTGCCCATGAAGTTGAGATATGCCCCGCCCGCGAGGGACGCGGTGGCGAGGCGGATCATCTTGTGCAGGGCGACCGCGCGGTCGGCCGCGGGCGAGCGCGCGCCGACGTGCATCTGGTCGTACATCGCGCTGTCCATCATCGCGAAGATGAGCGTCTTGCCGCCGACGAGTGCCTGGTCGTGGCTCTCGGCGTACGAGACGACCCGCTCCTCGCGGCGTTTGTCCGTGAGCGCGTGAAGGACGCCACCCATCGGCCAGTCCTCGTCCCGGACCTTCGTCACAAGCCTGTTCCAGAACTCCGGGACGCCCATCGCGAGCCTGTAATCGAACCCCGCACCGCCGTCGCGGACGGACGCTGCAACGCCAGGCATGCCGCTTACATCCTCGGCGATGGTGATAGCGTCTGGGCGAAGGGCGTGTATGAGGCGGTTGGCGAGCGACAGATAGGTGAAGGCGTCCTGGTCGAACGCGCCGTCGAAGTACTGGTCGTACGACATGAAGTCTACGCCGAGCCCATGATGCCTGTACAGCATCGACGTGACGCCGTCGAAGCGGAAGCCGTCGAAGCGGAACTCGTCCAGCCAATAGCGGCAGTTCGAGAGCAGAAAGTGGAGGACGCCCGTCTTGCCATAGTCGAATACGCGCGACCCCCATGCCTCGTGGTGGCCACGCGCCCCGGCGTGGAAGTACTGCCACTCCGTGCCGTCAAGGCGCGAGAGGCCGTCCCGCTCGTTGGCGACTGCATGGGAGTGGACGATGTCCATGATCACGGCTATGCCAGCGGCATGGGCGTCGTCGATCAGTCGCTTCAGATCCTCCGGCGTCCCGAAGCGCGACGACGCCGCGAAGAAGCTCCCCACATGGTATCCGAACGATCCGTAGTACGGATGCTCCATTATGCCCATGAGCTGGAGCGTGTCGTATCCGGCGCGTACGACCCGAGGAAGGATGTTCCGGCGGAATTCGTCGTATGTCCCTACGCCCTCCCTCTCCTGCGCCATTCCAATGTGCGCCTCGTAGATGAAAGGCGTACGGCGGCGCGGCGCGCGCCATCGCGGCAGACGCCAGACGTATGGCTCTGGCGGCTCCCACACCTGCGCCTCGAAGAGGCTGGTTGACGCATCCTGCACTACGCGCCTCGCGTAGGCCGGGATTCGCTCCCCCTCGCCGCCGTTCCAGCGTACGAGCATGTGGTAGCGCTGTCCATGGCTGATGGCATCGCGCGGCCATTTCCCCTCCCATACACCGTCCGCGACGGGGCGCAGGGCGAACATTTCGCCTGCGCCCCAATCGTTGAACTCGCCCCTGAGCTCGATCGACGTCGCGTTCGGCGCCCATTCGCGGAAGACCCAGCGTCCGTCGCGAAGGTGCATGCCATAATGCTCGTGGGCGCAGGCGAACGAGGCGAGCGACCCGGCGGGGCCGGCGAGCTCCGCCTCCCTTTCACGGGCGGCGCGTGCGCGTCCGCGAATCGCCCCGAGATACGGGGCGAGCCACGGATCGTCGGAAAGTCTAGTCCTTCGCTCCGTGGCCCGTTTCATGGTCTATCAGACAGGCTCCAGGCCCGCCCCCAGTTGCCTATTTGAGGAACAGCTCGATCACCGGAACCGGCGTCTTTGGCGCGAGGTCGGGAAGGTGCAGCGTGAGGTATCCCTTCGGCGTCGCGGTGCGTCCGCAGGACTCGGCGTTCTCGGAGAAGGTTATCTCGCTGCCGTCCGCGAGGATCTGCGCGTACTTGACCTTGCCAGCCATCTCCGGGAGATGGAGGTGGTGGAATGGCCAAGAATAGACGTGGACGTACAGGCGGTTGGTCTTGGCGTTGTAGGTGTAGCGGCAGCCGTCGGCCTCCTTGAAGGGCGCGTAGCCGCAGCCGTAGATCGAGCGGCTGTTGCCGGCCATCCATTCCGCGTAGGCGTCGAGGCACTCGATGGCGCGGTAGTCGAACGTGCCGCGCGAGGTCGGGCCGACGTTCATGAGGAGGTTGCCGCCGCGCGCGACGTGGTCGATGAGGAGCTGGATGCACATCTTGGGCGTCTTCCACGACGTCTCGTCGCGGTGGTAGCCCCACGATCCGGAGAAGGTCTGGCAACCTTCCCAGACGGCGGGATTGCCATCTTCGTCGAGGACGGGTTCGGCCGGAGTGTACTGCTCGGGGGTGACCAGCGCGTAGGGGTTGGGGTAGTCGAGGCGGTTGTCGACTATGATGTCTGGCTGGAGCCCGTACACGAGGTCGAGTAGACCGGCGGAGTCCCAGTCGTCGTGACCCTTGCCGTTGCCGTCATCGCGCGGGTAGGAGAAGTCGAACCAGAGAATGTCGATCTTCCCGTAGTTCGTGAGAAGCTCGGTCACCTGGTTCTTCATGTACTGGCGATACTTCGCCATGTCGCGCTTGGCGTTGGCGGCCGCCTTCTCCTCGGGCGGGAGGTTCTTGTAGGGGTGGAAGCAGTCGATGGTGAAGTCGGGGTGGTTCCAGTCAATGAGGGAGTAGTAGAAGCCGACGTGGATGCCCTCGGCGCGGAAGGCGTCCACGACCTCGCGCAGCAGATCCTTGCCGCAAGGGGTGTTCGGGGCCTTGAAGTCCGTGTACTTGGTGTCCCAGAGGCAGAAGCCCTCATGGTGCTTGGTGGTGATGACGAAGTACTTCATGCCGGCGGCCTTGGCCTTGGCGGCCCAGAGCTTCGGCTGGAAGAGGTCGGGATCGAAAAGGTCGAAGTAGATGCGGTACTTCTCGTCGGGGACGTTCTGCGAGCCGCGGAACCATTCATGGCGGGCGGGCATCGAGTAGAGGCCCCAGTGGATGAACATCCCGAAGCGGGCGTCGGTGAACCATTCGGGGATTTTCTTGCCGGTGTTCATTGCGTGTGTGAGTTCGTTCGGCCGGAATATCCCGGCCAGATAAGGGCGCGGCGTCGGACCACGGCGCCGCACGGGCGACACCATGATATCACAAGCGGATGCCGGGCGACGCCCTTGCCGCTGGATGGGGTTCCCTGCGCGGCTACTTGCGTCCGGGCGTCAGGTCGCGAACCAGCTGCTGCAGCTCTTCCTGCTCGAATGGGGGCAGCTCGCTGCGGCGCGGGTTGATCTGCGCGACGATCTCGCGGGCCTTGACGAGATTGCCCTTCTTGTAGAGCAGCTTCGCGAGGTTCAGATGGACGCGGAGGTCGTCCTTGAAGATGTCCAGCGCCTTCGCGTAGGCCTGCTCGGCCTCGTTCAGGCGGTCGGTGTCCGCCAGCACGCCGCCGAGTGTGTCGTAGGTCACGTAGAAGTCGGGGGCCAGGTCGATGGCCGCGCGCACCTGTTTCTCGGCCTCCTCGTAGTTTCCGGTCTTGCGAAGCAGTTCGGCGAGGTCGTTGAGCGCCTCTGGCGAGCGGGAGGACGAGACGGAGCGACGGAGGTAGTCCTCGGCCACGTCGCGGCGTCCGCGCTCGAGCATGAGCGAGCCCATGATGTAGTTGGCGAAGCCGTTGTTGCGGTCCTGGCGGAGGAGCGCCCTGGCATGTACCTCGGCCTCCTGCTTGTCCGCGAGCATGAAGTCGAGGCGGAGAATCCACTCCTGAAGAAGCGCGAGGCCGGGTCGAAGGGCCGATGCGCGCTCGAAGGCGTCGCGGGCGGCGCGGTAGTTCTCGCGGCCCTTGGTGTAGGCAAGCTGGCCGCGTGTGATCTGGATGAGGTAGTTGTCCGGGGTGCCGGCCACGGATTCCATGCGCGGGAGAATGCGCTTCTCCACCTCGTCGAAATCGTGCATCTGGATGACGGAGACGGCCAGCATGCCCCACGCCTGGAGATTTCGCGGCTGCAGTTCGGTGACTTCGGTGAGCTTGATGCGGGCGTCCTCCGGCTTGTTCGCGGCGAGGTCGAGCGCGGCGCTCTCCATGGCTACGGCGGCGTTGTCCACGCCGGCGGCCTTGGCGCGTTCCAGCCATTCGCGGGCCTTGTCGAATGCGCCTCGGCGCGCGGCTATGCGCGACATCGATATGAGGGCCTTCTGGTTCTCTGGATCCTCGTTGAGGATGTCCTCGTAGATCGATTCCGACTCCTCGTCGGCGTTCTGGCTGAGCAGTATGTCCGCCATGGCCTGGCGAACGCGGGTGCGCGAGGCGAGGGTCGTCGCGACGGACGCGGCGCGGCGCATTCCGGCAAGGGCCATGCCGGGTTGCCCTGACAGCGCCCATGTCCAGCCGAGCTGCGCGAAGAGAACCGGTGAGCGCACATAGCCGAAAACGCGGGATAGCGACCAGATCGGCAGCTTGTGCTTCATCGATCCGACGAACTCGCGGAGTTCCTTCTCAACTGCGACGCGGTCTGCCGAATGGAAGCCCTCCGCCTGCTTGCGGTGTAGCATCTCGACGCGGTTGAGAAGGGCGGATACGTTGTTGGGGTCGATCTGGCGCACGACGCCATAGACCTCGTAGGCCTCCTCGTCGCGCCCCAGATCCTCGAGCATCACGCCGGCGTTGTTGGCGACGAAACCGACCTGCCGGCGCACGGCGGCGCGATAGCTCGCGATCGGGTCGCGTAGGCTGCGCGATGGGGCGAGAATGGTGCGCATGCGGGTCCAGAAGCCCTCAAACTTCTCAAGAACGGGCATGTCCTTGAGCGTCTCCTGGTCGCGGACGCCGTAGAAGCAGAAGTAATTCGGGACGATCGTGCATCCGGCGCCGACAAGGATGTCCGGGGCGGACATCACGGCTATGCGGTCAACCACGTTGGAGTCGCTCTCGATCCAGTCCTGCACGAAGGTCAGGGCACCGAGGTCTGCGGAGTTCTGAAGGCGGATGCGGTCAAGGCCGTCGAACTCCGGATCGGTCTCGATCATGCGTTTGAGCTGGCGCAGATAGACCGGGTTGTCGTTGTGCTGAAGCGCTATCAGCTTGAGCGGCTGCCCGTTGCGCGCGGCCTCAAGGCGCAGA
>JAFSZJ010000062.1 GCA_017458965.1 Kiritimatiellia bacterium
TCCCTTGCAATTCGGTGGCGATATTTGCTATCATTGAAAGCGAATACGCGAGGAAAGCGCGAGGGAGCCCCCGAAAATGATGACGAAAACCGACCCTTCAAAGCCCGTGCAGCCAGACCTCTTCAAGGTCATGCTGAGCGACCTCGTTTCCAAGAGCCATGAGCTGGTGCTGCTCAGGGACGCCATAGACTGGCAGGGGATCGAAACGGCCATGGAGTCGGCGTACAGCAGCGACGGGAGGCCGTCCGTCCCCGTGCGCATGATGGCGGGCCTCACGTTCCTGAAGTACATGTACGGGCTGGGCGACGAGGACGTCCTTGCCCAGTGGTGCGAGAACCCCTACTGGCAGTACTTCTGCGGCGGGGAGTTCTTCGAGCACGAGCCGCCAACCGACCAGGCGACCATGAGCCGCTGGCGCGGGCGCGCGGGAGAGACGGGGGCGCAGAAGATGCTCATGGAGACGCTTTCCTCGGCGGTGCGGCACAAGGTCGCCAAGAAGCGGGACTTCGAGCGCGTGAACGTCGACACGACCGTCGATGAGAAGAACGTCCGCTACCCCACGGACGCGAGGACCCTCGACCGTGCGCGCGAACGCGTCGTGGCGACCGGCGTCAAGCTCGGGGTCAGGTTCAGCCGCAACTACGTCCGAAAGGGGAAGAGCATGCTCCGGAAGCACTCCGGCTACGTCAAGGCGAAGCAGTTCCACCGCGCCGAGAACGTGGTGCGGGCCATGAAGCAGTACCTCGGGAGGGTGGCTGACGAGGCGGAGGCCGCCATGGAGGTGGTCGTGCCGAAGAACGCGCGGGAGACGGCCCTCCTCGCGCAGCTCAGGGGGTATCTTGAGACATCGCGCAAACTGATCGCGCAGGACAAGTACACGCCAGGCAAGGACAAGATCTACTCCGTGCACGAGCCGCAGGTCGAGTGCATCGCCAAGGGCAAGGTCCACAAGCGCTATGAGTTCGGGGTCAAGGCCGGGTACGTCACCGCGTCGCGGACGAACTGGGTTCTCGGGGCGATGGCGCTCCCCGGAAACCCCTACGACGGTAACACGCTCTCGAAGATGCTGGAGCTGGCGGAGGACATCAGCGGAGTCCGCCCCCGTCATGCCTACTGCGACCTCGGGTACAGGGGGCACGACTACAAGGGGGACTGCGACGTGCAGGTCGTCAACAGGTTCAGAAAGCGGAAACCGAGGCACGAGCTGAAGTGGTGGAAGCGGCGAAGCGCGATCGAGCCGGTCATCGGACACCTCAAGAGCGACCACTACATGGCGCGCAACATGCTCGGCGGCGTGACGGGCGACAGAATCAACGCCGTGCTCTCTGCCGTCGGCTTCAACCTTGTGAAGCTTATGAAGGGGCTGAAGAGGAAATGGATCGACCGACTTCTTTTGTGCCTTCGCACGGTTGCTGGCGAAATCGCGGGACTCATCGCCGAATCCCTTGTCCCTGACATCACAGCCACGTCATTCGACATGCAAACTACTGACGCCTTGCCCGCCCGCGAAAAATGGCGTTTTGCATAATCGACGAGGTAGAGCGCGTCGTCGCTTTCAAGTTCCTCCTCGGTCGGCGGCGGGTTCATCGCGGCCCAGCGATAGACGAGACGCTTCAGCGGGCGGCCCTGGACGCGGCGATCGTAGATGATTGGGAATAATTTGTTCTGTAGTTCGGGACGAGTGCGGCTGATCTCGTCGATGAAGACCACCTGGGCGTCCCAGATGCTCTCCGGCGAGGCGAGGTATTCGAGTTTCATCCGCGAGGCGTCGGGCAGCGGTACGCCGACGAGGTCGTCGTAGTTGATCAGGCTCGAGTTGTAGAGGCGGAAGGCCATGCCGAGGCTTTCGGCGAGGCGCTCAAGGACAAAACTCTTCGCGCATCCATGTGGGCCGACGATAAGAAGCGGTTCCTCCGATAGAAGCGCGGCGAGGATGACAGGCTCGGCCTTGGTCCAGCCGTAGAGCCCGAGGGGTTCGGTGATGAGCGATCGCATTTTCGCCTTTCCTTGCACGGCACCGAGTCCCCCCGAAACGAAAACGCCGCCAGTCCAAAGACCAACGGCATCATCCTTTCCGAACAAGTTCCCTGCGTTTTGCAGAGCACATCCCGCATTGCTGCGGAGACCACCGTGGTGTTCGGGCCCGGTTGGTGCGGAGGCGAACCTCCGACTCTCGATGCCGATCAAATTGTGTGATTATTGTACTAAAACCGTTCTTGCAAATCAAGCCCAAAATCAGCCAAAAACAAGCAAGTGCCACCTCGGTTTCCATTACTGGCCGCTTGCGGCCGACACTTTCAGCTTTCACCACGAAATGCGTGGAAATGCCTATTTCCAACCGCGATCGCCTTGCGACGCAACTCCAGCCGAATGCCGATCCGCATCGTACGCCGCAATGCGGCTATGCGGAATCGGCATTCGCCATGTGCGTCAAGACTGGGCATGGTTCACATACCTGCGGAAATACTTCTCCGCATAGACGCGAAGCGGCGTACGATGCGGGAAGCGTTTCCGCCAAGATGGCGTTGCGAAGCAATCGCGGTTCCGGCCCGCCTTACGAAGCCCGCTCTCGCCACCGAGCGCAAAAGATCGTCCAACATCGTCGCGTCGCCAGTGTCATGACATCTCCACGTACCCGTCGCCGTATTTCGGCGGGGTGAAGAGCGAATTGTCGACGGCGCGCGCTTGAAGGTCGAGCTCCCGCTTCGTCGTAGGTTTCGCCCCGGCGCCGATATTCGCCGAGACGGCCTCGGCGGCGACATCCTCCGCGACTTCCAGACTCCTCCAGTAGAAGCGGTGGTTGGCGCTTCCGCGCGTACCGCGCGGCGGCTCGACCGTTATCTCGCTCACATCGTGGAACTCCGGCGCGAGCGAGACGGCGAACCAGTCGCGGTCGCTGCGTATCGAGAGCGCGGCGATGCCATCCGCGAGACGTCCGCCCTTCACCTCCGGGAAACCGACGGCATGCGACGCCATCCTGTCCAGACCGAGAGCCGCCAGCGCCCCGGCGACGCCGTGGCCGGCCGCGCTGCGCACGAACTCCTCGGGGTGGTTGAAAAGCCCCATCGGAGGCGCCAGCATCACGAGAGCCTTGGCCTCCGGCGCCATCCCACGCGCCATGACATCGTAGGCGATAGCACCGCCGAAGGAGTGGCCGACAAGGACGACCGGCGCCCCTTCCGCCTTTTCAGAGGCGGCGCGCACCGCCTCCGTGACACGCTCGCGGATGGGGCGCCCGCACCGTCCCCTGTAGAACTTGCGGACGATTTCAGGCGTCCGCCGCACAAAATCCACCAACGAGTCCGTAGGCGGAGATTCAAGCAGGTCGTCCCACAGGACCTCGTCCCAGACGGGTTCCTCCCCGAGAACCCCGGCCACATTGCCACGCAACGCCGAGGAGAAGCCATGCCCCCTCCCGCTCGGATGCTCGCCGAATCCGTGAATGCAGACAAACGCTTTTTTCATACCAAATCCTATTCAATTGTCTTGGCGAACTCGCGGATGTTGTTTCCCAACGGGTCGTTGTGGTCCGGCTTGATGGCGAAGACGACCAGGTCGAACGCGCCGGAGAACCCGGGGGAGTCGATTGCCGTTTTGAATGCGGCGGACACGACTTGCGCGCCGCATGCGAAGGCCAGGCGGTTTCTGCATCGCGGCGCGGCGCGTCAGCGATCGATGACGGGACGCGGAATGGACGCGGCCTCGATCGCGGCGACGCGGGAGAGCTTGAGCTGGCCGCATGCGGCGGTGACGCTCCGGCCCTTCGAGCGGCGCAGCGTGACATTTATGCCTCCGCGCTGCAGCCTTCGCCCGAAGGCGATGCAGGCCTCGGGACTCGGCGCGACGCCTCGGAAATGCTTCACCGGGCTTAGCGGGATGAGATTCACGCGACCGCGTATCGGGCGAACGAGCTCGATGACCTTGTCGGCATGCTCCGGCTTGTCGTTCAGGCCTTCGACAAGGGTGTACTCGAAAGTTATTATGCGCCCTGTCTTCTCCGTGTACTTGCGGCAGGCCTCCATGAGGACTGGCAGCGGCCACTGCTTGTTCACCGGCATCAGCTTCGTGCGAAGCGCGTCGTCCGGCGCGTGGAGCGAGACGGAGAGTTCGACCTGGATGTTCTCGGCGATGAGCCGCTCTATGCCTGGGACCACGCCGCATGTCGAGATCGTTATGCGCCGCGCGCCGATGGCGAGGCCATCGAAGTCGTTGAGGATGCGTATCGCCTTGAGGACGTTGTCGTAGTTGGCGAAAGGCTCGCCCATGCCCATGAAGACGACGTGTGTGAGGCGGCGCGGCGACACCGACGACGCGGCTATGAACTGCCCAACGATCTCGCCGGCCTCGAGATTGCGGTCGAAGCCGCATTTGCCGGTCGCGCAGAAGGCGCATTTGAACGCGCAGCCGGCCTGCGTGGAGATGCAGACAGTCGCCTGGTCGCGGGCCGGGATGATGACGGACTCGATGCGCTCACCGTCGCGGCATCCGAGGAGCAGTTTGCGCACGCCGTCGTCGGTGCTCTGCTCGTAGGTGTCGTCGGTCCATGCGGAGATGTCAAAGCGCTTCGCCATCTCCTCGCGCAGCGGTTCGGGGATGTCGGACATCGCATCCCATGACATAACGCGCCGCTGATGTAGCCACTTCCATATCTGGCGGGCGCGGAAAGACGGCTGATCCAACTCGGCGCAAACATCGCGCCAGTCAGTCGGAAGCAATCCCCATGCGAGGGGCTTGAGCTTTATGTTCCTGAGGATCTTGACGGGTTTGGGCTGCTTCGGCGCGACAGGCGTCACGGGCTTAGCAGGGGCGACTGGCTGCGCTGGAGAGGTCTTTTTCGACGAGGTCGCGGACTTCGCAGGGGCGACTGGCTTGGCGGACGAGGTCTTTCTCGCCAAAGCCTTCTGCGCCCCGGTCGCCTTCTTTGATGCGGGCGTCTTGCCGGATTTCGTGACGGACTTGTGCGATTGCGCGGCGACGCGCTTGGCAGGCACGACCTTCGCGGACATGGCCTTGGGCTGCGTCTTCGGCTTCGCCGGCACAGGTCTGGCTGGTGCCGCGGGCCTCTTTGCGGGGGCGGCCTTGGCGGCCTTCGCCTTGATTGCTGTTTTTGCCTTGGTTGCTGGCATCGGTGTATGCCCTGGTTGTGGGCCGCTATCTCTGGGCTGCGGCCGTCTTCTTCGGCCAGAATTCATCGGTGAGCTTTGTGGCTATGCCTACCTCGAAGGGTTCGAAGCAGTCGGCGAGGATCGCCCAGCCGCGGTCAAGCGCCTCTTCAAGCGGGATGTTCACGGCGAGGTCCATCATCCCCTCCTCGAACTTGCGCCCGTACTTGAGGAGCTTCTCGTCCCACGCCGACATGCGGAAGCCCATGGACGACTTCTCGAGCGCCTCCTTGTATGACGCATAGAGACGGATCATGCCGTCCATGATGGCGCGGTGGTCCTTGCGCGTCTTGCCGTTGACCTGCTGCTTGAGGCGCGAAAGCGATCCGAACGGCTCGATGCGTCCGCCGCGGAGGTAGAACTGGCCTTCGGTGATGTAGCCCGTGTTGTCGGGGACCGGATGCGTGACGTCGTCGCCGGGCATCGTCGTGGCGGCGAGGATAGTGACGGAGCCGGCGCCCTCGAAATCGACGGCCTTCTCATAGCGGGCGGCGAGCTGCGAGTAGAGGTCGCCCGGATAACCGCGGTTCGACGGAATCTGCTCCATCGTTATGGCGATCTCCTTGAGCGCGTCCGCGAACGCCGTCATGTCCGTGAGGAGGACGAGGACGCGCTTGCCGCGCAGGGCGAACTGCTCGGCGACGGCGAGCGAGATGTCGGGAACGAGCGTGCATTCCACGATCGGGTCGGCCGCCGTGTGGACGAACATCACCGTACGGGCAAGGGCGCCCGACTCCTCCAGCGTGTCGCGGAAGGCGAGGTAGTCGTCGTACTTAAGCCCCATGCCGCCGAGGACGATGACATCGACTTCGGCCTGGAGCGCAATGCGCGATAGCAGGGCGTTGTAGCTTTCTCCGGCCGCGGCGAAGATCGGGAGCTTCTGCGATTCGACGAGCGTGTTGAACACGTCGATCATCGGGATGCCGGTACGGACCATGTGGCGCGGGATGATGCGCTTGGCCGGATTCACGGACGGCGTGCCGATCTCGATCATGCCGTCGCGCAACGCGGGTCCGCCGTCACGCGGGAGCGCGGCGCCCGTGAAGACGCGGCCAAGGAGGTCGTCCGTGAAGGGCACCTCCATCGGGTGGCCGAGAAAGCGGACGGAGGCGTCGGTGGCTATGCCGCGCGTTCCGGCGAAAACCTGAAGCGAGACGCGGTCTCCGTCGAGCTTGATGACCTGCGCAAGCGATGTGCCGCTACGCGACGTCACCTCGGCGAGTTCGTGGTAGGCGACGCCTTCGGCGCGGAGATTCAGGACCGAGCCGGCTATGTTGTCAATGCGATGATAGGTTTTATGCATGGCGACATCGGTTGCCTACAGGCAGATTCCGGTTACTAAAACAGGAGACAAGTTAGTTTACACTTTTGCTTGCATAGCCTCAACACTGAATTTCACGGCATCGCGGCAACGCCACGCGATGCCGATGTCTAATCGGCTGTCATCAGCAAATTCTAGCGAAAGAATCGGGACTACAGCCCGTCGGCGACGCGGCGCAGCCGGGCCACGGTCTTTTCGCGTCCGAGGAGCTGGAGCATCTCAAACAGCCCCGGTCCCTCCATGCGCCCGGACACTGCCACGCGCACGGGATGCACCCATGGCCCCATGCCGGCGCCCTGAGCGAGTTCCTTGACCATCTCCTCGCACGATGCGGCGTTGAATTCCGAAATCGCCTCGAAACGGTCCGCCAGATCGCGCAGCAGGGCAGGGACCTCTGGCTTGCGAAGCCGCTTGGCGACGGCCGCCTCGTCGAACTGGTAGTCCTCCGTGAAGAAGTAGGCGCAGTTGGCGGGGATGTCGCCCCAGAACTTAGTGCGGACCTGCAGCTGCTCCACGAGCAGGTCCATGTCGAAGCCTTCGGGGATTGTGAGGCCGGCGGCGGCGACGCGGCGGCGCAGCTCGGCCTCGTACACATCCTTCGGCGCGCGGCGTATGTACTCGCCGTTCATCCATGTTAGCTTCTTGATGTCGAACTTGGCCGGCGAGCTGTGGCACGCCTCCAATGTGAAGAGCGAGATCATCTCGTCGCGGGTCAGCACCTCGCGGTCGTCGCCGGGGTTCCAGCCGAGGAGGAGGAGGTAGTTGAAGAGCGCCTCCGGGAGGAAGCCCTGGTCGCGGAATTCGCCGACGAACGCCGCGCCGTCGCGCTTGGAGTAGGGTTTGCCCTGCGCGTTGACGATCATCGGCAGATGGCCGTAGCGCGGCGGCTGCGCGCCGAGCGCCTTGAATATCTCGAGATGCTTGAAGGTGTTCTCGACATGGTCGTCGCCACGGATCACATGGGTGATGCCCTGGTCGATGTCGTCCACGACGTTCGCGAGGTGGAAGACCGGCGAGCCGTCGGAGCGGACGATTACGAAATCCTGCGTGTCTGCGGCCTTCTTCTCGATGCGCCCCTTGACGAGGTCGTCGTAGGCGAGCACGCCCTCCTTGGGCATCCGGAAGATCACGACCTCGCCAGACTTGCCGTCCTTCGACGCCTTCTCCGCCTTGTATGCGAAGCCATCGCGGACAAGCTGCTCGGCGCACTCGAGGTGGCGCTTGAGGTTGTGCGTCTGATAGACCTCCGGCTCGTCGTAGTCGAGCGAAAGCCATGACATCGCATCAAGCATCGCCTTGATAGCCTCCGGCGTGGAGCGTTCGAGGTCGGTGTCCTCTACGCGGAGCAGGAACTTGCCGCCGGTGTGCCGCGCGTATAGCCAGTTGTAGATGGCGGCACGGATGTTGCCTATGTGGACCTGTCCCGTCGGTGATGGTGCGAATCGTACGCGTATGCCGCTCATGGCTTTTACTCTGACTCCTTTGCCTCTTCGGATGTTGTAAGGGGAAATTATACCATATCGCCCAAGTCGCCCGGCCGTGACAAGGGCTTATGGTACAATTACCCCGGAATGAGGAAGAAAGTCATTTTCGCGGCAAGCGCGGCGTTGGCTCTGGCATCGGCCTTCGCCTTCGTTGACAACGTCTCCGTGGTGCTGGCTTGGCGCAGGGCCTTCGCGGAGTGCGCCGGGGACGCGTCGAAAATGCCCGAGGCGTTCTCCGGCATCCTTCCGGCCTTCGACTGTGCCGCCGTGGATTTTTCGTGCGTCTCGACATTCATACCGTTCTTCGGCTTCACGCTTCTGGCGATCGCCGTCATGCGCGTGATGCGAGGGCGCAAGGCCGATGCGCAGACATTCCCGTTCTTCGCCGCATACGACCGCTTCAATGTCGCACTTGGCCTCGTCGGCACGCTCTGGGGCATCATCCTCATCGGCTACTACGACATGGAGACGGTGACGATGGCCAGCCTGATGTCATGCCTACATACCGCGCTTTTCTCCACGCTCGTTGCTGTGGTCTGGGTCTATGTCGTCGTCCATCCGATTCTAATCCCCCTCGCACGCAACGCCCTTGCGCAGGACGACTTCGTGGCGGAGGACGACGACCGCGCGCTGGCAGAGATGCTCGACGACCTCCGCGCGGCCGCGAACGGCGTCGGCTCGATCCTCGAGCGCGAGGAGGAGGCTGTGCGCGGCTTCTCCGCCACGCTCTCCTCGTCAGGCGAAGCCATAGAGGCGCTTGCCGCGTCCGTGAGGGACACCGCAGAGGCCGTCCGCGAGCGCGACGAGCGCATTGCCGCGATGTACGACGAACGCGCAAAGGCGCTCTCCGCCGCCCACGACGCGGCCATCGCCAAGATGTCGCAGACCCTTGACTCGCTCGTCGCCACGCTCCGCGATTCCGCCAAGGCTTCCGCCGACGAGACGGCATCCGCCGTCAAAGCCGCGATCGCGGCCATCGAGGAGGAGCGCAAGGCTTCCGACGCCGCCATCGCCGCCGCTTTCGAGAAACGCCTTGGCGAAATGGACGCGGCCGACATGGAGCGTCGCCGCAAGTTCGCCGAGGCGCTATCCGTCCGTCTCAAAGAGGTCGAGGAGGCGCAGAAGGCGCGCGAGGCGCAGTTCGACGAGATTCTTTCCGGCCGCATCGCGAAGCTGTCCCGCGAGAGCCATGACAACGCGGCCCGCGCCGACACGGCCGAGTCCGCCCTGGCGCGCATCAAGGCGGCGATAGGATGAACGCCGCGCGCCTAAAGCGTTTCCTCGTCCGCGGCGCCGATCGCGCCGGGCGCGAGGCGATGGACGTGGACGAGCTGCAAGGACTTCTGCTGCAGATATCGTTCGCGATCATGATCGTCTTCATGATGGCCTACTTCCTCTTCCGCGCCGACACCAGGAAGCGCCAGGAGGAGCAGGTGCTAGAGACGGAGCGCCAGAAGCTCGTCATCGCGGCGGAGGCCGTCGAGGGCGAGATGCGCGCCCGCTACGGGCTGGACGTGCTCGAAGGCTCCCCGGCGACGGATTCCGCCACGGACGGCGACGCCGGAAACGCGGCCGCACCAAGCCGGCTTCTGGAAGGCGATGCGCTGACTTCGGACCCGATCACCGCCGCAGCCTTCCTCAAGGCCGCGCAGAGCGGCGGGGCAGACTTCGCCTCGCCTCTCGAACTGCGCCGTCGCTGGATCGAGCGCGTCTGCGAGGCCGCGCAACTGGAGCAGGCCTCGCTCTCGCGCGAAGGCGCCGAATGGCTCTCCGTCGAGACAGACGCCGCAATCGCCCGATGCGAGAACGGCATCCGCCGAGCCGAGTATCGGGCGGCGACGGAACTTCAGGGCCACTGGCTCGCCAAGCCGGAGACGATCTCAGACCCGCTCGTCACGGACATACTTTCCAAACTGGACGGCGCCAGCGAGGAGACTCGGCTGCTGCTGGTCACGGAGCTTTCGACCGCATTGAGACGCCTGGCGCTGTCGCGTCTCTCCGAGATCGCCGGTGCGGAGATGCTGAGGTGAAGACGATGAAGCAATCCGCCAGAGTCATTCCTGCGCTTCTTCTCGCGGCGCTTGCGTCCGTGCCGCGGATATCCGTGGCCGTTCCCGCGGACGAACGCCCCGAAGCAGACCTTGACCGCTCCACGGCCACGCTCGCCGCGACGCTGGCCCTCGACAAGCTTGCAAAGTCCGTAGCACGCGAAGAGCCGTCCGACGCGGCGCTTCTCGCGGAGATGTCCGCCAACCCCGGGCGGTACCGCGACCCCGGCGAAGCCAGACGCGAACTCCAGGGTTTCTTCGCGGCGTCTTTCTCCGCCCGCTACGCCGACGAGGCGGCGAAGATGCTCGAGCGTCTTGGCGGCGGACTTGACGACGCCTTCGCATCGTCCGCCACGAATGCCCCAGCCGCTTTGGTCGACGACTATGTCTCGCGCAACTACGACGGTGTCTTCAAATCGGCCCGCAAGAAGGCATGCCGCGAGCAGGCGGCGCGGATCTCCTCCAAGGTGAGACCGAGCGAGAAGGAGGTCGATGAATTGCCGGAGGACGAACTCGCCAAAACGATGACATCCCGAGTCGCGGACTCCCAGTCGGAACCGGTCTTCCAGGAGAACGAGAAGTACATCGCGACCTCGATAGTCAAGCCGATGCTCGAGGAGGCGTACAACGAGCGAAGCTTCCAGAACGCCATCGCGCGGGAGTGCGTACCGACCGGCTTCGCCCCGTCCGCCATAGCCACCAACATCCTCGTCTGCGTCAACGAGGCCATCGCCGCCCGAGCCGCGACGAAACCCGAAGGCGCATACGGACTCTTCCCCAGCGTCGCCGCAAGGACCGTTCCGGAATGCGCGGAGGCGCGGGCCGGCGTGATACTCTCGCGCGCTCTCGACGAGGAGAAGGTCCCGTTCGACAACGACGCCGTGGCGCTTGCGATCGCGCGCGATGCCGCCGCCCACAGAAAGTTCGCCGATTCGCGCAAGGCTTTCCTCCCCGGCCTCGCCGACGCCATGATCGCCTCGGCCACGAAGAGAGAGCTTGCCGCCGCTCCGGAAGGCGAGCGCGCCGAACTCGAAGTCTTCGCGCGCGGCCACTTCGCGGACAAGGCCATCGCGGACAAGCTGTCGCGCCGCGTGGAGGGCGAGCTCGACGCCGGTCTCAAACGGCTCCGCGACGCCTACGCAGCGATACAGTTTGAGCGTCTGTTCCCAGACATGGCCAAGTGGAACCCGGATGAGGCGCTGATCGACAAGGTCGCCGAGAGCAACGACTTTCGCAAGGCGCTTTCGCGGTGGCGTGATCTTGACGAGTTCAATGAGTTCGCGAGCATCGAGGCCACGAACCCCCTTCTTGAGGAGACATCGGCGCTGCTGGACAAGACCATCGTCGAGCGGGCGGAGACCGGTGTCGGCGCGATGACGGAGCAGCACAAGATGGTCGATGCGCTCTTCCCCGATGTGAGGTCGCACTTCGCAAAGGAGCAGCGTCCCGCCCTGTCTAAGGTGGTCGAGCATTACTCCAAGATCGTCGCCGCGGCATGGGAGGCGAAGCGTAAGA
>JAFSZJ010000063.1 GCA_017458965.1 Kiritimatiellia bacterium
AGCGCGTCGCGGATCCAGTCGCGGTCGTCAAGCGTGATCGGATGGAAGGTGGTGTCCGTCAACACTTGCGGTTCCAGTCGAACTCAAGAGTGTCGAGGAGGGCGTGGGCCAGGACGTTGGCGCCGGGGATGTTGGGGTGGACGCGGTCCCAGGCGATGTAGTTGGAGTTGCAGTGACGCAGGACCGCGTCCGCATAGGACTGGGCGTCGCAGAAGAGGACTCCGGCCTCGTCCGCGATCTTGCGGCATATCGCCTGGTACTCGGCCACACGGGCGGCCATCGCGTCCTGCTTGTTAGGCTCCCAATAGACGGGCGTCATCACGACAAGGCCCTTTACGAGCGGCTTCGTCTGCACGACGAGCTCGCGGAGCGTCGCCTCGTACTCGTCGGGCTGAACGGCCTGTTCGGGAATCTGCGGGATGTCGAACTGCCGCCACACGTCGTTGATGCCGATCATGATCGAGAGCCAGTCCGGCTTGAGGTCGATCACGTCGCGCTGCCAACGACCCTTGAGGTCGCGAACGGTGTTGCCGGACTCGCCAACGTTGACGACGTTGATCATGTAGTCGGGATAAACCGATGTAAGCAAACCCTGGATGACATTCGGGTAGCCCGTGCCGTGGGGGTTGAAAAGGCCTTGCGCGACGGGGCGGGCGCGCCCCATGTCCGTGACGGAGTCGCCGATGAGGACGAACTTGGATTTTGGTGCGATTTTCATGCCAGATATTCTACCACCTCCCAAAACACCCGGGATGCGGTCGGCTTTGCGCGCGCATGCCGCATCGGCCATGGCGTGGCACGGATACTGCTATAATGCGGAATAAATCTCCTACAGCAGAATGGACTCATCATCCGACAACCGACATGGACGGAAAACGATTCCGCAAGTGCTGGGCGTTGCGTTCTTCGCAGCGATCGGCATTGCGCTCGTGGCCGTGCATGTCCGCGCCTTCTCCCCCGTCCCGGTGCGGCTGCAGCATAGGATACCGGATCCGGGATCTCGCGCCCCCATGGCCACCGCGATGTCCTCGACGGCTGTCGAGGACCGCTTCCGCTCCATAGCCAACATCGGCTCCCGCGCACCCGGACAGCCGGGGCTTGACGCCACCGCGGACATGATCGAGCGCGTCTTCCGCGAAAATGGTCTGGAGACGTTCCGGCAGGATGTTGACATCCCCTACCCTCTTCTGCGTGAAGGCACCGGCTGGATGTCGAACGAAACCTTCCGCATAGACGTCCTCCCGTTCCGCCCGAACTACGTGCAGACAGTCACGACAGGACCGAATGGACTCGACGGAGAACTTTTTCTCGCGACTGAGGAATCGATCCGCTCAGGCATCGACTTCACCGGCAAGATCGCCGTCATAGACACTGCCGGCTCCATCTTCAAGGACTTCGGCCTCGATGCCGTCCGATACGCCGACATCGGCTTCTCCGCGATCATCATCACACACGCCGAGGGCATTGAGAAGGCGCCCTGGGAGGGTGACGCCTCCAGGAGGACCTACCAGCGCTCAGTGCCCGTGAACGTGGTCCGCGTCGTCTGCGGCCCCGAAGTCCTCGATCACATCGGGGAACGAGTGCACCTCGACGTGCGCTCCGTCTGGAAGACGCGGCGGACGCAGAACGTCGTCGGCGTCATGCGCGCCACGGCCGCGACCAACACTGCGGCGATGATCGTCCCCATCGAATACGACGCCTTCTCCGTTCTTCCGGACCTCGCCAACGGCTCGTTCCAGGCACTTCAGACAGCCGTCATGCTGCAACTCGTCGAGGGCCTCGCCCCTTACCGCGACCGCTTCCGGCGCGACGTGATATTCGTCGCGGCCACAGGCTCCGGCCACCGGCAGTCGGGAATGAGCCGACTCATATCCACCATCGGCGAGAACGGCCGCCGTGACTATCCCCGCGAGTTCATCGATGGCAAGCTTCGGGAGAACGACAAGGCGATCGAGACGATCCACCATCTCGTCGGCCTTTTCGACGACCCGCTGTTCGCCACTCATGGAAACGGCGAGCGCACACGGCATCTCGAACGCGGACTCAAGCCGGAGGAGCGGCACTTCCTGGCGCAGCGCCATTCCGCCGTGGCCCGCAAGGCGGTCTTCAACGAAGCCGAGAACCTCCTCCAGACACGCATCGCCTACCAGCGCAACCCGACCGACCTCGCCTCGCCCGAGTTCGCGGCATTCCGAGCCGCGAAACGCCGCTACGACGAGCTGAACAACCTCTCCGCCCTGCCACTCTCGCAGATGCTCTCGCGCCCATCCGCCGGACGCCCGATCTTCCCGATGCCCGACGGGAGCAAGGGCACGATCCGCGACGCCCTGCGCGCGGAACTCGAGCGTTTTCTGGCATTCCATGTGGACGCCAAGCGCCACTACTTGGCCGACAGCGCCCTTCAGGAGATGTTCGCCAGATACGACAACTTCATCGTCCTTGGCACGCACTGCGCGCCCATGTCCGATACCGACGCCTCGGAGCGCATCGGAGTCGCCGGCGGGCGCGGCGTCTCGACCGGAGAGGGGCTCGAGCTCTTCCAGACCATCGTCAGCGAGGCGGCGAACAAACTCGGCGTCCTGGAGGATGTGGAGATCGTCAAGGGTGACTGGGGCGCCTTCGAAACGATTTTCTCCTCCAACGTCGAACTCAACACGATGCCGTTCGCCATCTGCTCCTACCCCGCATACACGATAGCGAGCGTGCGCGAGAAGATCCGCGACCAGGCGCATCCATTCCACCAGACGGAGATGGAGGACCTACGGACCGCCCGCAACGCCCTTTCGATCCTCGGCGAGACGGCACTATCGCTCGCCGCCGGGCGTGGTACTTTCGACAGGCTCCCCATCTGGGGGCCGAAGGCCATCCGTGGCAATGTCTTCGCGGCCAACATCGGCAATTCGACGATCCCCAACTACGCCATCGAGGGGGCCCTTGTCTGTGCGCGCGAGGAAACGGAAAAGCCATACATGATGACGGACATCTACGGGCGATACGAGAACCAGTTCATGCTCCTGCCCGCCTTCTGGTGGCTCATGTGGCGCCCTCTCGACGTATTCCTCTTCGATGAGGATGGTCTTCCGCTCTACGTGAAGGACTACGGCTCCGCCGCGCAGCTGATCTACGTCTCGAACAGGATACGCTACGACAACGTCCCGGCTAACCACATCCTTTACCGCGCCGCGCCCATCGCACTGCTTAGCCGCGTCAATCCGCAGACGCTCAAGTCCTTCGCCTCCTTCGACCTCGTCCGCCGCCGAGGACTATCCGCTTTCGCCTCCACCTGCCGCTTCGCGGACGAACGCGTCATCATGGACTTCATACCGCCTGACGAGCGCTTCTTCATGCTCCTCAAGGACGGCGCCATGGACAACGAGTACGTCGCCACCACGCGCGCGTTCTGCCTTGGCACATCCCATTCCGACGACCCGGCCTATGTCCCGACCGAGAACGAGATCGACGGTCCGGGCTACCTTGCCGCCGACAGCTCCAGCTTCCGGGACCTTCCCTCCGAGGCCTACTCCTCAATGGCGTGGCTCGCAGATAAGCGGTTGCGCCTCCAAAACGCCTACGGCATGGCCGACTCGATGACTCTCGCCTTCGACGACATCTCCCGCGCCATCGCATCCAATACCGCGGCACGCGCCTCGTCGGCGCCGTATCTAGACCGCCAGCGCGAACAGGGCAACGCGCTTTCGTACCAGATCCTCAACCACCCCGTAATACGTGGCACGATCTCCGAGGCCGTCGTCGGCATCCTCTGGTACCTTGGGCTCCTCGTGCCATTCGCCTTCTTCTTCGAGAAGCTTGTCTTCGGCTTCGCGGACATCCGTCGCCGCCTCATCGTGCAGGGCGTAGTCTTCCTTGTCGCCTTCGGACTTCTCCGGCTACTCCACCCCGCCTTCCACATGATCCGCTCCTCGGCGATGATCCTCCTTGGCTTCTGCATCATGCTGACGGTCGGAACGGTCACCCTGCTCCTTTCAGGGAAGTTCAAGGAGAATTTCGACGCCATCCGCGGCGGAATTGTCGCCAAGGGCGTGGCCGGAAACCGGCTCGCAATCGCGCTTACGGCCTTCCTCCTAGGCCTCAACAACATGCATCGGCGCCGGCTGCGCACGGGGCTGACCTGCGCGACGCTCGCGCTGATGACCTTCGTGATGACATGCTTCACATCAGTGCAGTCGGGCGTCGTCGAGACGGAACGCGCGATCGGCAGCGCAGGCTACCAGGGGCTGGTGATCCGCAAGAAGCAGTACCGTCCGATCTACGGCGCGGAGGTGGACGCTCTCCGCCTCGCATTCCCGCAACACAAGCTCTCGCTCCGCACCATCTACGCGGCCTACTACAACCACGCCACGCAGGTCCCAGACGCGCCGATATTCAAGATCGAGCACGGCGAGGGAGAGCGGTCTCGGATGCGCAAGGTCCGCGCGGCGCTCGGCTTCGACGCCACGGAACCGCTCGCGCACAAGATGCCCCTCCTCGCGACTAACGGCTGGTTCACAGCCGCGCAGCAGGAGGACAAGGACGCCCCGCGCCCGGTCATCATCTCCGATGTCCTTGCCTCGCAGCTAGGCATCACGCCCGCGATGGTCGAGGCGGAACCCGTGCCGGTCAACCTGAACGGCAAGCACTTCATCATCCAGAACATTTTCGACTCGGCCCGCTTCGCGGAGGTCGTGGACCCCGACGGCGTGGACTTCCTCCCCTACGACGGCCTCGCGATGAACGACCCGAAGTTCTGCGGGTGGTGCATCCTAATCGCGGACGACACCGACCCGCGCGTGGCGGCGGCCGACTTCATCCTCGTCCTCAACGGCGACCTTGAAATGGACTATCGCGGCGTGCGCACCGCCTCCGTCGCAATCGACATGGGCAACGTCCCCTACGCAGCCGCCAAGCGCGAGATCACCATGTACAAGGAGCAGAGCGGCTCCGAATGCAGCTACGCCCTCGACGGCACAGCCTTCCAGGGACGCCGCGCCCGTGCCCGTACGCTCGCCGGACTCGCCGACATCCTCATTCCGCTTCTCATAGCCGCCATCACCGTCCTCAACACCATGAAGGGGTCGGTGTACGAGCGCAGGAACGAGATCTACGTCTATAACGCGGTCGGCATCGCGCCGCGCTACATTTTCTTCATGTTCGTAGCCGAGGCGCTCGTCTACGCGGTCGTCGGCACGGTCACTGGTTGCCTTCTCGCGCAGGGCGCGGGGCGCATTCTCTCCGTGCTCGGCCTCACCGGAGGCATGGACATGAACTTCGCCTCGCTCACGACGGTCTATGCCTCGCTAGCCATAGCCGCCGCGACGCTCCTCTCCACAATTTATCCGGCCATGACGGCGATGGAGATCGCCAAGCCAGCCGACAACGCCGGCTGGGTCCTACCCGCCCCCGGGGCGGATGGGCGACTCCGCCTGACGCTCCCGTTCACCTTCACGCACCGCGACCGCATAGCAGTCCTGGCCTTTTTCCACGACTACTTCGACTCGCTCGGCGAAGGCAGCGCCGGGTCCTTCTTCTCCGGCGAGCCGCGACTGAAGATCGCCGACCGCCTCGACGACCTCGCGGACGGGGCATACATACCGGCTCTTGAGGTACAGGTATGGCTGAAGCCCTTCGATCTCGGCGTCTCGCAGCGCATCGAGATCGAGCTGGGCACCGATCCGGACACACACGAGTACATCGCCGAGATGACGATCACGCGTCTCACGGGTACGCTCGACGCATGGATACGCCTCAACAAGCCGTTCGTGGCCGCCGTCCGCCGCCAGTTCCTCCATTGGCGAGCGGTTGACGAGGAGCAGAAGGCGACGCTCTTCGAAACGGCGCGCATGCTGCTCGAAGGCGGCAAGGTGGACGACCACGGCAAGAAGCCGGATGAGCGGAGCAATGCCCGGAAGGAATGATCGACGAATGACAAGGCCGCTCGCCATCATAGGTGGGAACGTAGTGGACGTTGATCGCTGCAGCGTCCGTCGAGCGGACGTCATCGTACGCGAAGGCCTAATCACGGAGATCCGCCGTACGGGCACCACGCCTGCCGGGTGCGCAGTCATAGACGCCTCCGGGGCATTCATTATCCCCGGTCTCATCAACGCCCACATCCATATCGAAAGCTCTCACCTAGTCCCCTCCCGCTTCGGTTCCCTCGTAGCGTCATTCGGTACGACTACGGCCGTATGCGACCCCCACGAGATCGTCAACGTCGCCGGAGAGGCTGGACTGGAGTTCATGCTATCCGATGCGAAAGCGTCACCCTGCGACCTTCTCTTCATGCTTCCGTCATGCGTCCCGGCCACGACACTGGAGACTTCCGGCGCGACGCTGTCCGCCGCCGACACCGAGCGCCTTTTCGATCGGCACCCCGAACTGCTCGGACTGGCGGAGATGATGGACGTGCCCGGGGTTCTCTCCAGAGACCCGGAGACCATCGGCAAGATCGACGCGGCGAGAAGAATCGGAAAGCGCGTGGACGGCCATTTCCCTTTCGGCTCCCGCGAAGAGCTGCGCCGCTACGCCTCCGCCGGCATAACATCCGATCACGAAAGCGTTTCAGCCGAAGACGCGTTGGAGAAGGTGGCGTGCGGGATGTCCGTCTTCATTCGTGAGGGTGGCTCAGCCAGGAACCTCAGGGCCGTGCTCCGGGCCGTCACGGACAAGAACTTCCGATCCTTCTGTTTCTGCACCGACGATGCGACAGTTGCCCATCTCCTCAAAGCCGGAGGCGACATGCTTCCGATCGTGCGTGAAGCCGTATCGAGCGGTCTGGATCCAGTCCTCGCCGTAGCGATCGCCACCGCCAACCCGGCCCGCCACTACGCTCTTTCAGATCGCGGCTCCGTCCGCGAGGGGCTTAAGGCCGATCTCGCGATAGTGCGCGACCTCAAGGGATTCGAGCTTCTCGGCGTCATCAAGGACGGTCGCCCTATCAAGGTTCGCACACGTCTTTCGGCGCCCCCGTATGTGGCAAAGGTCATGTCGTCGGTCCAGCCAAGTGGAGTTGGCCGCCTCCGTTTTCCGACGCCTCCGAAACACGCGCACAAAGCCCGCGTCATCCAAGTCCTGCCAACCGAGATAACCACGCCGATGGTGGAAGTCCCTGTAGCCGATCTTCCGCACCTTGCGCGGCTGGCGGTCGTAAGCCGCTACGGACGCAGGGGCGGCACGGCATACGGCTTCGCGCAAAGCACGGGGCTTGTGCGCGGCGCGGTCGCCCAGACGATAGCGCACGACAGCCACAACATCATAGTCATTGGCGCCGACGACGAGGACATGCGCATCGCGGTTCGGCGGCTGAAGGAGATAGGCGGGGGCGTCGTGGTGTCACTCTATGGCGCCATCATCGGCGAGTTCCCGATGCCTTACGGCGGGCTTATGACCGATCTCGCCCCCCGTGCAGCCGCACAAGCCGAGCATGCGCTGCTCCGCGCCATCCGCCGGACAGGCATCGACCTCCCCTCCCCCATAACCACTCTTGCCTTCCTCTCGCTGCCCGTGATACCCGAACTGAAGATCACGGACCTTGGCCTCGTTGATGTCCATCGCGGACGTTTCGTAGATCTGTATGAGTAGGAACGCCGCAATGCCACGCCACATCATCCATCCATACGCCATCCCTCATGCCCAACCAAGCGGCAAGACCGGGCGTCGAAACGGCGTGGCGCTGCTTCTGGTGCTGTGGGTGATCGGCCTCCTCTCGCTCATCGTCGTCTCCTTCGCATGGGATGCCAAGCTTGAAGGCAACGTCGCATCCTTCGCCCGCAAGCAGGCCCGAGCAGAAAGCCTTGCCCGCTCCGGCGTGGAGATAGCGAAGATGCTCCTAGCCAAGAAAGCTGGCATAACCGGCGAGGAGGAGGACGAGACCCGCGACAAGGACCGCTGGTACCAGGGTGCCAGCGACCTCCACTTCGGCGGCTCCATCCGCCATGTAGAGGAGGTCGGTGACGGATCGATAACGGTGAACATCGAACCAGTCGAGACGAAACGCAACATCAACAAGCTCAAGGACGAGGACTGGGAACGCACATTCGAGAACATCCTGGGCCTGCCAGACGAATACTGGCCCGTCCTCATCGACTCCTTCGCTGACTGGATCGATACGGATGACATTCCCAGCAACGACGGCGCGGAGACCGAAGACTACTACGCCACGCTCGATAAGCCCTATTCCGCTAAGAACGGCCCGCTCGACACCATACGCGAGTTGCTCCTTGTCCGTGGCTTCACAGAGCCGATCCTCACAGGTGGCATCCTAAACCCGGAGGATCCCAAGTCCAGCCAGATCATTGTCTCCAACGGCGTCGAGCGTCTGTTCTCCGTCTTCGGGGACGGCACTCTCAACATCAACGCCCTTCCCCGCAACGACATCATGCCGCTGCTAACGCTGCCCGGAATTGACACCATAGCGGCCAACGCCATACTTGATGAGCGGGACAACCCATCCGCCGGAGTGGAGAACGAACGCGACGACACGCGCTTCAAGGACCTGGAGGATTTCAGACGCAGGTGCTCGGAATTCATCGACGACGAAGAGGCATATAGGATGATCAGCTTCGAACCCAACTATTTCAAGATAGAATCCGTTGGACAAGTTGGCCTCGCAACCCGTAGAATAGAGGCGACTGTATGCATATCGGACAAGGACTTCACAATCATCAGGTGGCAGGAGGAACCCTGAAGGGTGAAGAGTTAAGAGTGAAGAGTTAAGAGTGGACGTTGAAGAGCACGGATGACGGGGCTGGAAATAGTTTTTAATGGCTGATGTTGAACAAGTTGGTCTGCTGATCGATGGCGAAACGCTTTACGGCGTTTCATCGCCCGGTGAGCGTGTAGTCTCCTGGCGCTTCAGCACACGACAGGACGCCGCGCCACCGGCAGAACAGGACGCCAACATTCGACAGCCGGCGACCGACGATCCGACCAACGGACCAACCGACCAACGGACCAACCGACCAACCGACCAACGGACCAACGGACCAACGGACACACCATTACCTTCCCTCGCGGCGGCTATGTCCGCCGCGAGGGACGAGATCGGCGCCGGCGATGGCTGCGTCCTCGCCCTGCCACCGGATGTGCTGGTCACGAAGGTCATACCTCTGCCAGCCGTCGAACCTGAGGCGATAGGCCCGATGGTGCGACTCCAGATGGAGAAGTTCGCCCCGACATCCGGCGACGCCCTTGCCGTTGCGAGCGAAGTGGTTGGCGCGACGGAGGATTCGACGAGGGTCTTCGCGGTTGCCATGCCCATGGACAGGCTGGACGCCTTAGCCGAAGATCTTGGTGAGGCCGGCGTCGTCCTGACGCGCATAGACTCATCGCTCCTTTGCGAATGGCGGATGTTCCAGGATTGCCCATCGAAGCCAGACCTCCCGCCATGCCACGCCGTCGTCTTCCATCTTCCGTCCGGGCGCTTTGACATCGCAATCGCCGACGAAGCAGGTCTTGTCTTCGCCCGCTCGCTTGGAACCAACCTCGACCGCGACGCGCTCGTCCGCGAGATCGTGCTTTCCTGCCTGGACCTAGGCGAAGGGTTCTCCGGACTCTCGCCGGAAAAGATCGTCTTCGTGTCGAACGAGCCGCCTGAAGACGCGCTTGTCTCCGCCATCCGCGAATCGCTCGGCGCCGATGTCGGGCATCTACCAGCCTCGCAGGTTGGCGAGCCAGTCATTGCAGTGATCCGGCGCGACGACGAGGAAGGCCACATAGACATCGTCCCTCAGCAGTGGCGCGACGCCGAGAGCCAGTCAGCCGGACGCCGACGCTTCATCGCCGGCGTAATCGCGGCCATGGCGGTCTGGGCCTTCTTGCTTGCCGGGCTGCTTCTCGCCCCGGTAATCCTGCAAAAGGCCTCCGATAAGGTCCAGTCCTCCATCACGGCCATCGACGCAGAGTACCAGCATGTCTCGGACACCCGGACCAAGGTGCGTCTCATCCGCTCCTATCAGGACCGCTCCCATTCGCTCCTGGAGACCTTCCGCGACATCTGCGCGGGTATGCCCGATGGTCTGGTCTTCTCCTCCCTCTCGTACGAAAAGGGCGGCGAGACGGTTGTCGGCTCCAAGACCAAGAGCGTGGGCGGTTTCAAGGTAGCCGGCGATGCCGACTCATTCCAGACCATAACGACCTTGAAGGACTTCCTTGACGCGCTGGGGCCCTTCGCGCCGGCGACCATAAGCGGCGTTTCACTCGACAGCAAGCGGCAACGCCAGCGCTTCGAGATAGATTCACGCTTCAAGGACGGGGAGGATGAGCAATGATCGTCTCCGAACGTGAAAAAGGGCTCCTTGTCGTCACCGTCCTCGTCCTCCTCTACGGTGCGCTTTTCATGGTCTATGGCAAGCAGCGCGACAAGATAAACGCCGCGATCGGCCAGCGCCGCCAGCGCGAGACGCAGCTCGCTATGGAGCGCGACCTGATTTCGCAACGGGCCATCTGGGACGAGGCGTACGGCGACAACTCTTCGCTTATGCCGGTCTTCGAATCCGCACGGCAGGTCGAGACGCATTGGCTCAATCTCGTTGAACGGCTTGCAAAGGACAGCGGTCTCACGATCATCCGCCGCCAGGTCGGCGAGGAGAGGCAGGAGGGGGACGTCTTCGAGATACCGATCGAATGCCGCGAGTGGGAGGGGTCGCTTGAGAGCGTGGTGAAGTTCCTATACGCGGTCCATTCCGAAGGCGCGATGCTGGACGTCCGCAAGCTCACCGTCCGCCCGGCCGGCGGCAAGGCGGCAGCCGGGACGCTCCGCGGCAGCCTCGTCGTCTATTGCGCGTATTTGCGCTCAATAGACG
>JAFSZJ010000007.1 GCA_017458965.1 Kiritimatiellia bacterium
GCTTCTGGGACGGCATCACGGACTGCAACTCGGCGTCGATCGGCATCGAGCTGGTGAACAACGGGTCGGAGGAATACCCCATGCAGCAGATGGAGGCCCTGTCCGAACTCTGCGCCGCCATCAAGGAACGCCACGCCATCCGCCACATCGTCGGACACTCCGACATCGCCCCAGACCGCAAGCGCGACCCCGGCCCGCTTTTCCCGTGGGATGTCCTGAAGCCGCTCTAGAAACCGTGGCTACTTCTTTGCGCCGTACTTGGCGCGGATCTCGGGAAGCGCCTTCTGGATGTCGGATATGCGTCTGGCATCGCTTGGATGCGAACTGAGGATCGCGGGCGTGGACGAGCCGCCCTTGGCGGCCATCTTTCTCCAGAAGCCGACTGCCGCACCAGGATCGTAACCGGCCATCGTCATGAGGGCGAGGCCCATGTAGTCGGCCTCGCTCTCGTGCGTCCTGGAAAAGGGCAGCATCACGCCGACCTGGGCGCCAAGGCCGAATACGGTCGCGGCGATGTCGCGCTTTGAAGCGTCAACCCTGCCGACCACCTCGGTCGCGGCGGCGGTGCCGAGAGCGGCGGCCATCTGCTGGCTCATGCGCTCGTTGCTGTGCTTGGCCACGGCGTGCGCGACCTCATGGCCCAGCACGACCGCGAGCTCGTCGTCCGACGCGACAAGCTCCATCAGACCGGTGTAGACGACGATCTTCCCGCCCGGCATGCAGAAGGCGTTGACCTCGGCGTCCTGCACAAGGTTGAACTCCCATGAGAAGTTGGCGACTTCGCCGCCTAGCCCGTTGCCGCGCAGATAGGCTTCCGTGGCGTTCGCGATCCTGCGGCCCACGCGGACGACCTGCGCGGAGCGGGTCTTGTCGCCGGAGACCTTGGCCTTCCCCATGTAGCTCCTGTATTCCGTGAGGCTTGAGGAAAGAACCTCCTTGTCCGACACGATGGAGAACTGCCGGCGCCCGGTGATCGGCACAGTGGCGCATGACAGCATGATCGCCGATGTGGCCAGCGGAAGGACGGGGAGAAGACGAATGATCGATGGACGGGTCATGGTAATGCCGGTGCCGGGATGACGCCTAGCCGATCGAGACGATCGAGCCGGAGTGGGCGTAGCCCTCGCTGCGGTATATCGTAAGGTCGTTCAGCTCGCGGAGGAGTTCGGCGATGGTCTCCGCCGCCTTGAGGGACATGTCGAGGAGTTCCGTCTTCTGTCCGTCGGCGTTGGCGGAATCGCGCTTGAGCATCTCAAGGGCGCCGAGGAGGACCGTCGAGGGCTGTCCGAGATGGTGGCATACCGTGCCGACGCTCTCGATCATGACGCGGTTGCGCTCGAGCGTCTTCTCGGCCTCCTGTGCGCGGATCGCGTCGGAGATGTCCGTGAATGAAAGGACGGCTCCCATGCCTTCGCCGTCAGAGTCGAAGAGCGGGGCGGCGTCGCAGTCCGTGGCCGTGGAGCCGTCGTCGCGCACTATGTCGATCCTGCCGCTCCAGGCCTCGCCGCGGGCGATGCTCTCGGCAAGCGACTCCATGACGGACGGGTCGGAGAAGAACGACGAGAGCGGGCGGCGCGGGAACTCGTCGTCCGGCGCCAGTCCGCAGAGGGCGTTCATGGCCGGGTTGGCGTATGTGACCATGCCGTCCGTGTCGAGCATGGCGATGCCGGTGCGGGCCGTGCGCATGGCCGAGTCGACCATCTGGAGCCGGTCCTCGGCCTCCTTGCGCCAGGTGATGTCGCGTATGAAGAAGCAGAGGTGGCTGGAGTCCCCAGAGCCGCTTCTGTACACGGCTATCTCGGCCGGGAAGAAGTCCACCCCGCGCCCCGCGCACCAAGCGTGGACGCGCACGAACCTTTCGGTTTCGAGCGCCTGCGCCAGCTGCGGCACGAGGCTTGGGCCGGCGCCGGAGATCAACGAGGCGACATCGACCCCGGAAAGGTCGCCGTCTCCGCCGCGCAGGAACTCGTGGGCGCGGCGGTTGCCCTGGAGGATGACGCCGTCGATGTCCGTGACGAGCGTGGCGTCGTAGGCCTCCTGGAAGAGGGCGGAGAGCTCCTCGAGCGACAGGGCCGCCTCGCGGCGGGTCGCAGCGCGGACGCCAGGCGCGGCGTCGATCACGCCAGGGAGGATGTCGAGGCGCATCGTCCTCGAATGCGGGCCGCCTATCTGGGTCTTGCCCGAGGTTGTGCCATCTGAAGCCATATCAGCCTCCAGCTGATGCGGACGCCTCGCGCTCCGCGATTGCGGCCCGCCTTGCGTTCTCGCGCTCCTTCTGCGCCTTGGTGAAGGAGAAGCGCGATTCCGTCCCCTTGCCGAGACGGACGATGTTCGATCTGTGGCGGAAGATGACGGCGAACGCCAGAATCGTCAGCGCGATCAACGTCGGCATGTCGTATTTCGGCGGCATCCACACATGCACGCAGAGCAACAACGCCGCCATGATGGAGGCGAAGGAGACGTAGCGCGTGGCGAGGAAGAAGACGATCCACGCCCCGACCGCGCAGAGCGCGGAATGGGGCGCGATGGCGACGAGCAGCCCGGCTCCCGTCGCCACGCCCTTGCCGCCCTTGAAGCGCAGCCAGACCGGCCAGGTGTGGCCGACCACGGCGCAGACGCCGCAGACGAGCGGCGCGTACGCCGGCGTTTCGCCGCCAGCTACGCGCGCCACGAGGCCCGGCACCCACGCCGCCGCGGCGAACCCCTTGAGGAAATCAAGCGCGAACGCGAGGATCCCCCAGGGTTTGCCGACGGTGCGGAAGACGTTCGTCGCGCCTATGTTGCCGCTGCCGACCTTGCGGACGTCGATGCCGCGCGAGAGCGCGATGAGCAGCCCGAAAGGCACGGCGCCGAGCAGGTACGAGACGAGCGCCGGTATCAAGTATGCAGCCATCTGCCGCTAGTAGTTCTCGGGCTCGATCTGGAAGTAGGCCTTGGGGTGGGCGCAGACCGGGCAGACCTCGGGGGCCTTCTCGCCGATGTAGATGTGCCCGCAGTTGCGGCACTGCCAGCGGTTCTCGCCGATCCTGTCCCAGACCTCGCCCTTCTCGATGTTGGCCGCGAGCTTGCGATAGCGCTCCTCGTGGTGCTTCTCGATGGCGGCGACGCCCTCGAACTGCTTGGCGATCTCCTCGAAGCCCTCGGCGCGGGCCTCCTCGGCGAAGCGCTTGTACATGTCGGTCCACTCCTCGTGCTCGCCGGCGGCGGCCGCAAGGAGGTTCTCGGGGGTCGTGCCGATGCCGCCGAGGTGCTTGAACCAGAGCTTGGCGTGCTCCTTCTCGTTGAGTGCCGTTTCCTGGAAGATGGCGGCGATCTGCTCGTAGCCGTCCTTCTTGGCCTTGGAGGCGAAGTAGTCGTACTTGTTACGCGCCTGCGATTCGCCGGCGAAGGCGAAAGCGAGGTTGGCGGCGGTCTTCGAACCCTTGAGTTCCATGTCAGTTTCCTTTCGTCATTCAATGGCGCGGCTACCCGCCGCACCCGATGCTGGAATTCTATCACAAACGGATTGACACCAATGACAACAACTCCCAACTCTCAACTCTCAACTCCCCAACTTCTCAACCCTGAAATCATGGATTGCGTGTATGATTATGCGCGATGGATGATTTACGCGATGTCGTTGTGATAGGTGGCGGGCCGGGAGGTCTTGCCGCAGCCCTTCGCGCCGCTCGTCGCGGGTTGCGGACGCTTCTGGTCGAGAGGTCCGACTTGGGCGGCACGTGCCTGAACAGGGGATGCGTTCCGACGAAGGCGCTCCTTGCGGCCTCCGGCC
>JAFSZJ010000064.1 GCA_017458965.1 Kiritimatiellia bacterium
CACCTAACCACCCAACTACCTAACTCCCCAACCATCCATGAAAGCCGCCAACTTCATAAACATCCTCCTTGCAATCGCGGTTGTCATCCTGGCCGCTGAACTGCGCAAGAAGAATGCACAATGCCCGATGCGCAATGGCCGATGCGCAATGGTAGCCGGCGAACAGACAAACAATCTGGAAACTGTGTCTTCCGCGCCTGTCGTGATCGACTCGACGGGCCTTGTGCCCGGCGTGAAGGGCTTCGGCGGTCCGGTGCCGGTCGAGGTCGAGGTGAAGGATGGGCGCGTGGCCCGCGTCGCGCCAAAGCTGCCGAACGACGAGACACCCGGCTTCTTCAAAAGGCTTGAAGAGGCGGGCTTGTGGCGCATCTGGGACGGGATGCCCGTCGAGGTCGCGGCGACGGCCCATGTCGATGCCGTTACCGGCGCGACATACTCCTCCGATGCGGCGATCGCCAATGTCCGCGCCGCGCTTGCCGTAGCGCTTCCGCAGGGGGCGGCGGAAGGTCGAAAGTCAAATATCGAAAGTCATGGCGACATCCGTGTTGCCGAGGTTTCCAGCCCACTATCCTCATCCGACATGGCCCTTGCCGCCCTCGGAGTCGACGCATCGGCCATCACCGCCGTGCCGCCTCCAAAGACCGTCTTCCGGGAGTTCGATGTTCACGCGGACTTCACGGACAACCCGTTCACCGTCTTCACCGGTGGCGGAATGCTACTATGCGCGGGGGACCGCGTGAAGAGCAACGCCATGACGATCGGCTGGGGCGGTCTTGGCACGCTCTGGGGGCGGAACGACGCCGTCACGGTTTATGTAGCCGAGAAACGCTACACCAAGTCCTTCATGGACAAGGCGACACATTTCACGGTCATGGCCTTCGACAAGAAGACGCAGTCACGCATCCTGGCATACATGGGCCACAACAGCGGCCGTGACGGCGACAAGGCCGCGGCGCTTGGGCTTCACCTCGCCTACACCGACAACGGAACGCCCTACTACGAGGAGGCCCAGATGGTCCTGGAATGCGAGATGATGTACTCGGCCCAGTTCGATCCGGCAGGAATGAAGGACATACCCTCCAAACTATATGCGAACTTCCCAGCCGGCATCCATTTCATGTATATTGGCCGCATAGTCAAAGCCTTGCGCAAGTAACCTCTCGACCTTCGACCTCTCGACCTTCGACCTCTCGACCTTCGACCTTCAACTACCCACCCAAGGAGCCATCCAATGAACAAGATCACCCCGATCCTCGCTTCGATCCTAGTCTCGGCCGCCGCCATGGCGGACATCGCGCTGCCGCCGCCCTCGCGCGACGCCATGCCGCTTGGCCAGGCGCTCGCCGCACGCGCCACGAACCGCGACTTCTCCGCCGAGCAGCTTTCCGACCAGGAGCTTTCCGACCTTCTCTGGGCGGCCAACGGCTACAACCGTCCCGACATCAAGAAGCGCACCGCACCGACGGCCATCAACCGCCAGGAGATCGACCTCTATGTCTGCCGAGCGGACGGGGCGTACTTCTGGGACTCCGCATCAAATGTGCTCGTCAAAGTCTGCAACGACGACCTCCGCGGGTTCACGGGCCGTATCGGAGCGCCTGAGAACTTCGCCCTTAAGGCGCCTATCGCCATCGTCTATGTGATCGACTACGAGCGCCAGGGGATGCAGGCCCGTCCGCAGGACGCCTTCAAGTACGCCAGCGTCGATTGCGGCTTCATCGGGCAGAACATCTACCTCCACTGCGCCGCATCCGGTCTCCATACCGTCTTCCTCGGCATGATCAAGCCCGATGACATCGCCAAGGCCCTCTCGCTCCCCGCGACGCGCGTACCGCTCTTCGGCCAGACCGTCGGCAAGCCCGCCGCCAAGTAATAAGACCATGGGAAGCTTCAAGACAATCGAGGAGGCGCGGGAGTATTTCTCCCGCGACCGGTTCGCGACCGAGAACGGGATGACGCTAGACGAGCTGGGCGACGGACGCGCCGTGTGCAGCATGACTCTCGGCGAACGCCATCGGAACGCCTACGGCGGTGTCATGGGCGGGGCGATCTTCACCCTCGCGGACTATGCCTTCGCGGCGCTGACCAACGACCGCGAGAGGAGGGCCGTCGCGCAGCAGGTGAGCATCAACTACCTGTCGGCCCCCAAGGGCGGGCGGCTGGTCGCCACGGCGACCTACCGGAAGGACGGCCGCAGCTCGTGCGTCGTGAATGTGGATGTGACGGACGACACCGGGCGCGACATCGCCCAGTTCATCGGCACCGGCTTCAAACTCACTCAGTAGTCCCGTACTGCCGTTCGGCGCTCTTTCGCCGCTTCGTGTCATTGCCATCGGGTGGCGCTTCTGGCTCTTCTGCTGGAAGCGCGGTCACGTCCTCGTCCTCGCGGAAGATGCTCACGATCCTGTCGATTATCCCCACATAGTTCCAGTTTGCGTCTTCCGCGGGCCCCTTGACCTTGAACTCCATCATCTTGCTGACAGGCAGGGTGACAAGGCGTGCAAATCGCCCGATCAGAGACTGGGAGTGGAAGAAGCGCAGCTGCGCGAGCATATCGACAGGCGTGCCCTCCATGTTGAGGCGGCATTTTCCTGACGCGACCAGGCTGAAGAGATTGCCGGAGACCGAAAGGCGCTTTATTTCTACAAGGCCGTTCGTGATGGAGAAGCGCGAGCTCGCGTCGGATTGCATGATTAGGAGATCAACGCCCGGCACGTTGCGTCCGATGAAGTCGGTGAGGCCGGCGAAGAGCGGGAGGCGGAGGATGTTGCCGTCGTGTACGGAGAAGCGACCAGAACCTGAGAGGGTGTCGAGCGCCCGTGCCCCGGTCTCACCACCAAGCGAGAGATTGATGGCCACTGTCCCCTGTCCGCCGATGTCCTTGCCGATGAAGTGTTTGCGGAACTGTGCGCAATCAAGGTCCGCCAGGGAGATGTCGGCGCTGTAGCGGGAGAGGTCGCCATTGAAGATGGCCGATGCGGAGGCTGTCCCGCCGAAAAGACGGGCCGAGACATTTGTCACGGACAGATAAGACCCCTCCTCGTATGACATGTCCAGTCTGACATCCTCCAATGGTACTGATCGCACAACAGCCTCCCGTGCCGCAAACGAGCCTACGGCTTGGGTCCGCTCGTCGATGAAAGAGAAGTAGGCGGACACGGACATCTCCGGCGGTGTCGTGAAGACCACGTTGGTCGTCGCCGCGGGAAGCGCGTCGCCGGTCAGGAGGCGCACGATGCGTTCAACGGGTGCGTTGGCGTCGACGCGAAGGTCGGCATCGTGCGTTTTCGGTCTCCATACGGCGGCGAGCGTGCCTGAGCCGTCGCGGAAGGTGAAATCCACGGGCGACACTACTAGCCGCTTTTCGACCGAATCGCCTGACGGCGCCGACACCCACTGCAGGACGACCTTGAGGCGCTCCAGCCATTCGCCGTTGTAGCGGAGGCCCGTCCCCGCCGCCGCCAGGCGCAGATCCTGCGTTGACGGTCTGTCCGGCGATTCCCTCCATAGCAGCTCCCCGGAGACTCGCATGGGGGCCGAATACAAGGAGATGGGCTCGAGAATCTTGTTCGCGCGTTGTCCGCCGAGAGCGTCGACAAGGCCGGTCACGACCTCGTGCGTGAGCGTGCCCTCGGCGCGTACGCGGGCCTCGAAAGGGTCGATGGCGAATGTCGCCCAGCCGGATACCAACTCGTCGAATCCTGATGAGCGGAGCGATACGATTCCGTTGTCGAGTCGGATGACGTTGTCCTTGGCCGACGCCATGAAGGACGCCTCGCGGAACTTGACCGTGAAGATGTCGGAGTCGCGGATGGAGAAGGGGATGGGATTGGAGAACCAGTCGTTCTCCCTTGTCGCGTAGTCGAAGTATCGCACGATGGCGTCATCCCCGTCGCCGTCCGCGAACTCTATGTCGAAGATCGGTCTGACTACGAGTCCGTCGGCCTCGACGGAGTTGACCCATGCGTAGAACGGAACGCCTTTTCGGCGACACAGCCTTAGTCGGAGGCGTCTTGCTGTGGCTATCGGTGGATCAAGCGAGCGCTTGAGGTTTATCCTGACGTTCTCGACGGTTATCTCGCCGGAGAGTCTGGCGGAAGCCTTGTCAAAGCGCACGGCGACGATGCCGCCTGAAAGCGCCCGCTCCAGGCGTACGCGGAGAAACGCAGGAACGTCGCGCCCTATCCGCCAGACGATGAGCCCCAGCAGGAGCGCGACGGTCAAGACCGCGTTCCTCGCGAACGCCCAAATCCCCGCGCGTTTCTTCATGCGTGGATTCTACCATGCCGCGAGCGACGGGCGGGGGGATGGGCGCACATTGTTAGAAGGCCAGTTTGAGGGAGAAGATATCGACGCGGCGGTCGCGCTCGATGCGCGGGTGGCCGTCGTCGCCGCGCAGTTCGCGCACCGTCGCGTCAAGCCGCTCCCTGTTGTGTCTGTGCGCCGCGTCGATGCCGCCGTAGATGCTCCCGGTGTACCAGGTGAGCTCGAAGAAGGTCGAGACCGCGAAGAGGCCCCATTGGTCTCTGTCCGCCGTCTCGTA
>JAFSZJ010000065.1 GCA_017458965.1 Kiritimatiellia bacterium
GCCATGAGCGCATTCTTCACTCCATCCCAAAGTCGCCGATGGGGCCACGAAGCGGCAGGTTCAGACGGCGCGGGCAATTGGGATGTCTGGTTCTTCATCGTGGATTCTCCTTGTGGCCGCGAGATAGTATTCGGCATTGATCTCGGCGGCGTATGCATGGCGAGCGGTGCGAAGTGCCGCTATGGAAGCCGAACAAAGGCCGCCGAACGGCTCCCATACAACATCGCCAGGATCGCTTGTGGAGCGGATGGCCTGCTCCAGAATGGATAGCGGTTTTTGGTTCATGTGGAGTGCAGCCGTTCCGTTTTTGATGCGCTCGCAACCGCGCACGGCCGGCACATGCCAGACATTTCCCACTCCGATTTCACAATGGAACTTGGCGCGCATTCCATCCCATTCCCCCGACGAGAACGGAGTCCCGTCCGGTTTGGCAAAGTATGGACGCCCTTCCGGACGGCCATTCGCGTTGGCGAAATCGGCTATCCGCACGAATGCGTCAGCGGGTGGGAAATACCAAAGGTGGTCGCGTGAAAAATATTTGCGCGTTGCGGCATCCTTCACGCCGCACGCCTCGTTCGTCTGTGAAAACCTAAGGCCGGTGCGCGCCCATTCCGCCCGAAGCCAGTCGCGCAAAAGCATGTCCGTGGCACCGGACTTAAGCGTGTTTTTGCGGACATATTGTACGCATACCTCGGTCACAACCGGGTACTTGCGGATGGTGCGCGTGTTGACGTTCCCTGCGACATGGGCGAGTCCCTTGTCCCAAATGTGGCAGTTGCGGAATTCCCACCCGCAGTCCTCTATTGTGCGGTGGCAATTCGCCCATCCCTGTTCGGAGTTCCAGAACCAGAGAGTGCAGCACGGAAGAGCCAAGTCGTACCAGCGACGAAGATGCGGCTCGTAGAACTCTGGCAATCCATCAGGGGTCCAGGGATCCCCGGGATAACTGTGCAACCCATAGGGACCGTCTGAAACAATGACAGTTGGCGCAGGCCAATTGGCGCAATGTTGAAAAGAATCCCCGAACACGACGTGCGCGGATCCTGACGATGGCGCATCCTGTTTTGAAGCCGTATGGGCTTTCTGCCGTTTGGTAGCTGGGGACAAGCCAGGCAAATAACCGAAAACTTCCTCGTCGCCGTCATGCAATTCCATCTCATCGGAAGGCAAATCGCCTGAAATCTCGTATGTGAAAACGGACGACGAAGTTTGCTGTTTAGTTTTTCGGGCAGTTGCCATTGTTATTGTCTCGAAATGAATGCCAGCATGTCTGGAGAAAGTATAGCAGATACACAATGGGGAATCGCCTTCTGGCGACCTCTGGCTGTCCTGGAATTGGGCTTACGCATCGTCGGGCACCGGCGATGCGGAAGCCCCTCCCTCGTAATTAAATGCTTGAAGCCGCAGCGAAAGTTGGTGATAATCTTGATGAACATTTGGAGGTGTATATGAAGAGATCCGAGATCAACAAGGCGCTGCGCGAGCTTGAGGACATGTGCGCGAAGTACAAGTGCTACCTGCCCCCCTTCTGCCACTTCACACCGGAGGAATGGAAGGACAAGGGCCACGAGTGGGACGAGGTACGCGACTGCATGCTCGGCTGGGACATCACCGACTTCGGATCCGGCGACTTCGACAAGGTCGGCTTCTCCCTCATCACGATCCGCAACGGCAGCAGGATAATGCCTGAGAAGTACCCCAAGGTCTATGCCGAGAAACTGCTCTTCCTCAAGGAAGGCCAGTACGCATGCAACCACTTCCACTGGTACAAGACCGAGGACATCATCAACCGTGGCGGCGGCAACGTGCTGATCCGCGTCTTCAACGCCCTTCCAGACGAAGAGGTCGACAAGGTCTCGGACGTGACGGTCCATACCGACGGCCGCACATACGTCGTACCCGCTGGCACGCAGATCCGTCTCACCCCCGGCGAGAGCATTCACATCACCCAGCGCCTATACCATGACTTCGCCGTCGAGCCTGGCACCGGCGACGTGCTTCTTGGCGAAGTGAGCCAGTGCAACGACGACAACACCGACAACCGCTTCAACCCGCCCGTCGGCCGCTTCCCAGCCATCGAGGAGGACGAGCCGCCCTACCGTCTGCTCTGCAACGAGTACCCTCCGGCACCGTAAAACAAGTAACAACATACTTCGATGCCGCGCCAACCTGCGCGGCAGATGCCCGGAAAGAAACAAACGTTTTTTTTGCGCGGCGGGACGCCGCACCTCCGAAAAGCTGTCCATTGTTGTCCAAGTTGTTTTCCAAGATGGCAACGCATTTCCTGAAACAGCTCTAGGCGCTGCGAAGCGAACCGGCATAGTAGATGGGCAGGAAGCGGAGGCGTTGGTCCTGGATTTCGCCGAAGGGAGCGGACGAAAGAACAACCGCATCTGGTGATTCCGGCGTCTCCTTCAGGAACTGGTGCAGGCTTTTTAGGCGTCCGGCTGCGCCTCCCTTGACCTCAATCGGCAGAGCCCGTCCGTCAAGAGCAACAAGAAAATCTATTTCCGCCTGGGAGTTTTTTGCATCGCGCTTCCACCAGTGCGGTTCGCTCCCGCCAAATGATGCCGCGAGTTCCTGCGCAACGAACTGCTCGGCAAGCGCGCCATTGTACACTGCGAGGAGGTCGCATTCGCGCAAAGTCTCGTCCGCAGGTCGGCCGCTCATCGCCTGATAAAGGCCAATGTCCCCGGCGAATGGCTTGATGCGTGGCGCGGTGCTGATGTCAAACGGGAGCGCAGAGGATGAAGCCGCCTGTGAAATCCGGACAAGTCTCGCTTTCGACAACAGGTCGAGCGCCTTCCTGTTTGTGCTTCCTGCATGGTCGCGCGACAGCGCGGCGTATGCGATCTGGCGACCGGAGGAGGCGTTGGCAGCACGCCAGATTTCACGCAGAATTGATGCGTCCATTCGCTCCGGATACTTTGAGAAGTCCTGCTCGAAGGCGGTTATCAAGTCGTTCTGGAGTTCCCTGATGTCGAGAAGTCCGGCACCATCGGACTTGGCCTTCACGCATTCGGGAAGGCCGCCGACGATGGAGTATGCCCTGACTTCATCCAATAGTTTCAGATGCACCGCAGCCGGCAGTTTCCTTGGCGTCTCCTTCAGAAGCGCGGCGAGCGGCGCATTACCAGTCGCATCCAGATACTCGGCAAAGGACATCGGGTTGAGCTCCGCGAACTGCACCCTGCCCACAGGGAACTGGATGTCGTCAAGCGCGAAGTCAAGCAAAGAACCAGCGGCAACTACCGGCATCTCGGGCATCCGCTCGCGGAAATACCGCAGCGATGCCAACGCCTTGGGGCAGAGCTGTATTTCGTCAAGGAATAGAAGCGTCCCCCCGCCTCTTATGTGCCTCCCCGACAGAAGCTCAAGTTCGTCGCAGATCCGATCAGGATTCAAGTCGCCGTCAAATACGGGTGCCCATCGTCCGGAAAACTCGAAGTTGACTTCAAGGAAACGATCCTTGTAGAACTCCGAGGCGAACTTCCTCACGCACCAAGTCTTGCCGGTTTGCCGCATTCCGCGAATCACAAGCGGCTTTCGGATGGTCTTGCTGTTCCATTCAGCCAAAGTCTTTTCAAAATCGCGTTTCATGTCTTCGCTCCTCCAATTACAAATGAGAACATCGGGATCATACAGCAAATCCCATATCCCGCACAAGTGAAAACTTGATTTTCCAAGGGTGTTTACAGTTTTCTGACTCGATTTTCCAATGGTGTTTCCGGATTTCTGACTTGATTTACCATGGGTATTTGTGGTTGCCGCATGGGAAATACAACAGTGTGGTACGTCGAATCAAGCATTTTGCCACAACGAACGCACATAATGCGCAAAAATGAAGGCTAGGACACGGAAGCCCAGCAACGCGGGGACATGGAAACGGCGCATGACATGCTTGCATGTAGATGCGACAGGCCAAGCCCAACGGTCGCCACAGCGACCGGCCGCGACAAAGGTTTTCGTGTTCCGCGCGAAGCGCAATTCTTTGCGGCCTATGCGCTCCTTGCGGCTACACATCAACCAGAACAACATAGAACAACATACTTCGATGCCGCGCCAACCTGCGCGGCAGATGCCCGGAAAGAGATAGTTCGAGTGGCTAGACCTTCAGGACCTTCCAGACATTCAGGACCTTCCGGCCGGTCGGGCGTCGAGAACTAAAAGCTGGATCTCCGTATCGCCACGGTACTCGTTGACGGACAGCTCGCCGACGACATCCCAGAGTTCGCAGGAGGCGAGCTCCCTTTCGTACTTGGCGGCCCCGAACCATACGGCTCCTAGGTTCAGGCCATCGTCGCGCCTGAGCGAAAGACGCAGATGGGTCTTTTCGCGCCCCATGGCGAACATCGAAAGGCTCACGCCCTCGAAAAGCCAAAGCGGCTTCTCGTTGCTCGCGCCAAAAGGCTCCAGACGTTGAAGCGCGTCGAGTAGCTCCGGCGTCAAATCGGAGGATGAGAGAACCCCAGCCACATCAAGCGTGCGCCGTGTGCGGACGCCCCCCACCTGTCTGCGGCACTCGTCCGTGAACGCCTTGCGGAACGCGGGGATGTCCGCCTCTCGCAGAGACAGCCCGGCGGCGCCGGAATGCCCGCCGAAGCGGACTAGGAGCGACGAGCATGCGTCGAGGACGTTGTAGAGGTTGCATGCGTCGACGGGTGCGCGGGCGCTTCCGTGCGCCAGACCCTCGTCATCGACTGACAGGACGGCGACGGGGCGCGCAAGCCGTTCGCAAAGCCGCCCTGCGGCGAGTCCGACCACGCCATGGTGCCAGCCGCGCCCAGCGAAGACGGCGGCCGCGTCAGACGAGGCGTCGAAGACCGCCCCTGCCTCAAGCTGCCGGTCGATGTCCTTCAGGAGTACATCCTCTGCCATCTTCCTCTGCGAGTTGAGGCTGGCGAGGCGCGTGGCCCGTTCAAGGGCGTCGTCGTCGTCCTTCGCAAGAAGAAGGCCAAGCGCTACGGAGGCGCTGCCCATGCGTCCTGCGGCGTTGACATGCGGACCGAACACGAAGCCGAGATGGTATGCGGTTATGCCTTCAGTTGGCATCCGGCTGAAGGCCTTGCGGACAAGGGCCTTGATCCCGATGGGAGGGCGCCTGTTCATCACGGACAGACCCTCGCGGACGAAGACTCGGTTCTCGCCGACGAGCGGCACCACGTCGGCGACGGTCGCGACGGCGAGCGGCCCCATCCATGAGTGGATTTCGGAGCGGAGGGTCCTGTCCGGCAGCGGATGGCGGAGGGCGACGGCCGCCCAGGCGATCTTGAATGCGAGACCCGCGCCGCAAAGATAACGGCATTGGGGCGGGACGGCGGGATCGAAGTTGGAAACGACGACGCATTCCGCGGGAAGCGGCGAACCAGGAGTGTGGTGGTCGGACACGACCACGCGGTATCCTGCGCCAAGGAAGCGGCGGAGCGCATCCCCAGCCCCCATCCCGCAATCGACTGTGACGAGAAGGCGGCATGGGGCCTCGGGCATCGCGGCCGAGGCCTCGTCCATGCAGCGCGACACGGCCGCGTCCGTCAGCCCGTATCCCTCCGATCTCTCCGGTATGAAGGGGATGGCGTTGGCGCCTAGGCCGCGCAGGATCGACACGAGGATCGCGGTCGCCGTCACGCCATCGCAGTCGTAGTCGCCGAAGACGACGATCTGCCCGCCGGCGTCTATGGTCTCGGATATGGCCTTGGCAGCGTCCGCGACGCCAGGGAACGCCTCAGGCGCGGAAAGCCCGTTCATCGACGCGTCAACGAAAGCGGAGACAGCCGAGGCATCGGTGACATCCGCCAGATCGCGGTCGCGGATCAGGCGGATGATAGGCTTGGGCAGCCCGGCGCATTCCGGCACGTCGCCATCGGACGCCACGCGCCACTCGCAGAGCGGGAGTGTTGCAGCTTCCTGCATCATGGCAGAAGGCGATGTCGCGTCGCTGCCCGGAGCTAACGCTTCCTCGCGAGAAGCTCGGTCGGGGAGATGATCTCGCGTCCGGCGGCGGCGAGGGCCTCCTGCGCCTTGGCGTTGTCGTCGAAGCGGAAGACGAGAACGGCCTCCTCGCCATGGCGCGCGGTGAAGGCGTACATGTACTCGATGTTCACGCCGGCGGCCTCGATGACGTCTAGGATCTCGGCCATCCCGCCGGGCTCGTCGCGGACGGCAGCCGCGACCACATCATGGACGTTGACGGCGAAATGCGCCTCCTCGAGGGCCTTGCGGGCTGCCTCCCAGTCATCGACCACCATGCGGACGATGCCGAACTCCATCGTGTCGGCGAGCGAAAGGGTGACGATGTTGATGCCGCCATCCCGAAGCACCTTGCAAGCCGCGGCCAGCCGTCCGGGCTTGTTCTCCATGAAAAGGGATATCTGCTTGATTGTCATTGCCGCGTCCTCCGCGCCGCCGCCGTCCATCGGCCGCGACGACGATATTGAACCACAAAACGCGCCCGTTTTGCAAGGGCGCCGACCAAAAACAGCATGGTGTAGATCTCAAGGCGCCCGGCCAGCATGGCGAAGCAATACCACCATTTGAGCGGCGCAGGCAGGAAGCCATAGTTCGCGGACGGTCCCAGCGCACCGAAGGCGGGGCCGATGTTTCCGACCATGCTGAACGCACCGGTGAACGCGCCAACAAGGTCGAGGCCGGCAAGCGCACCGAAGAAGGCCGTCGCGAAGACGAGAAGAAGGTAGGCGAATATGAACGAGGCAACGATCGGGACGAACTCCTCGCGTCCGGGCTGCCCGTTGATACGGAGGGTCGACACCTCGCGAGGATGGAGCAGACGGCGGAACTCGCGGTTGAGCTGCTTTGACAGCACGGTCCAGCGTATGACCTTGATGCCGCCCCCTGTCGATCCGGAGCAACCTCCGATGAGGAAGAGGGCGAAGACGAGCAGCTGGGCGACCGGACGCCAGAGCGTGTAGTCGGACGTGCCGAAGCCGGTCGTCGAGAGTATCGACGCGACCTGGAAGGCGGAGACGCGCAAGGACGAGGCCGGCGTGGCGCCGTCGGCGACATTGAAGATGGTTACAAGGCCGACCGTGACGAGCAGTATGACGATGAACGAGCGCAGCTCCGAATCGCGGAGGATGTCGCGCACACGGCCGGAGACAAGGCGGAAGTAAAGGGCGAAATTCACCGACGCGACAACCATGAAGACCGTCACCACGATCTCGACACAGACGTTCCCGAATCCGCCCACGCTTGCGTTGCGCGTTGAGAAGCCGCCAGTGCCGAGAGTGGAGAACGAGTGGCACACGGCGTCGAACCAACCCATGCCCGCCGCACGGAGTAGCAGCGTCTCGACGAGCGTGAAACCGGCATAGATCAGCCAGAGCGCCTTGGCCGTCGCGGCGACACGCGCCGTCACCTTGCTCTTCTCGGGGCCGGTCGTCTCCGCCTTCATCAGCTTGAAGCCACCGGAGCCAAGCAAAGGCACAAGCGCCACGACGAGCATGATCACGCCCATGCCGCCCAGCCAATGCGTGAGGCAGCGCCACAGGTTGACGCTGCGCGGGATCGACTCGACATCGTCTAGGACGCTCGCCCCGGTCGTGCTGAAACCGCTGACGCTCTCGAAGACCGCGTCCGTGAACGACGGGAAGACGCCGCTGAAATACAGCGGAAGCGCGCCGAAGAGCGACATCGCCACCCACGCGCCACCGACTATGCGGAAGGCGCGGGCGACGTCAAGAGGCCGCGCCTCCCCTCCCCTGCGGCGCCAGAGGAGCGCCGTGACCAGCCAGCTGGCGCACATCGGAATGGCGAAGGCCATTGCGGCACGATGCTCGCCGTAGCGGATGGCTGCGGCCAGAGGCAGCAGGAGCGAGGCCGCGACCATACCGACGATGGCGGACAGCATGCGTATGGCGGAGAAGGACATGGAAGCCTAGGCCTTCCCGCCGAACAACCCGACGACACGCCGATCACCGGCCCGCACGACAAGCGCCACGCGGGAACCCTCTTCGACAACGGTGTCGCCGTGCGGCAACTCGAAAGTGTCCCCGCCAGGACGGCGTATAAGGAGTAGCAGATACTCGCCCGGCCTCGATATCTCGCGGAGCGCCTTGCCCGCAACGCGGCTTCCGGAAGCGACATCGCACTCGACGATCTCGAAGTTACGGTTGCAGACCGTGTGCACGGCCTTGACGTTGCGGCCGCGGAGGTGGCTGACTATTGCATCCACCACGGAGTCTCGCATCGGCACGGCAACGTCTACGCCGAGTTTGCGGGCCACATCGTCGAAGTCGGAGCTCTCCGTGAGCGCTATCGCCTTTCTGACGCCACGCGACTTCATGTATGCGGAGATCATCAGGTTCCGGTCGAGGTTGCCGGAGGCGGCCACGAGGAGGTCGCATTCGGCAAGGCGCTCCTCCAATATGAAGTCAGCGTCCGTCATGTCCCCGCACAGGACGCGGACGTCATCGAAGCGTTCTGCGGCCTCGCGGCAAAGACCCTCGTCGGAATCGACAAGCACCACCTCACGGCCATCGTCCGATCCCTTGCCAAGGAACGACGCGATAAAAGAAGTGCGGCGCGACGGCCTCTGCCTGTCAGCGACCATGCTCCCGACAGTCCCGGCGCCAAGCACTACAATCCGGCGGAGCGGGGACGAGTCGGAGGCGGCAGCAAGACGGAAGACGTCGGCTATGTCCGCGACAGGGCATAGGATGCCGACCCTGTCGCCGGCCGCCATGGAGGTGTCGCCGGAAGGCAGCGAGGCGCCGGAAGCCGATTCGACATACGCCACCAGCGAGCGCCAGCCAGGGAGCGATGGCAGATCGCGCAGGTGGAGGCCGTCGAGGACGCTCCCCTCGCCCACCTGGACCGATACGATGCCAAAGCCGCCTCCCAGCTCGATTATGTTGCCGACGGCGCCATGCGCGATCGCGCTGCTGATGGCCTCAGCGGACGCCACATCGGGGTTGAGCGCCAGATCGATGCCGGGGATGCGGAGGCCGGTCGTGCCGTCGGCGGCCTTTGAGTAGTAGAAGTCTGTGCGAACGCGGGCGACGGTCAGCACATCGGGATGGGCCGCGCCCACGATGGAGCATACGACCATGTTCACCTCGTCCACATCCGTCAGCGCGACAAGCGCCGAAGCCGAGGCAACGCCGGCGTCCTTGAGGACTTCGGGGCTTGTTCCCTCGGCCTCGACGACCTCGCAGTCAAGAAGATTGCGGGAGAGGCGCACTCGCTCCTCGTCGCTGTCGATCAGGGTGACGTCCACCCCGTCCGATATGAGCGTCCGAGCCAGCTGGATGCCGGTGAAGCCGGCACCGACGATGATCACCTTGCGTTTCGAGAATTCCATGGCGGATTATCGGATGGACTTTACCAGAATGCGGCGACCACTGCAACATGCATGATGCCCCACTTCAACCTTTCAACCCTTCAACTTTTCAACCCTTTCTCCCCTACAACCGCGTCCTAGCCGCCTTCAAGGCAAGGTCGATCGCCCTCTCCAACGCCCCGTTGACGGAGATGTTCACATCGACTGGCGTTACGGCCTTTCCGACACGGGATTCTCCGCGTATGCGTATGGCGAGCTTGCCATCCTCATCGCCACCGGCGCCGCGGCTGAGGTCAAACCGGAGAATGTCGTATTCGAGATCGCGCAAAGCGGTGGCGAGATCCTTCGCTATCTCGCCTGGCAGACCCGACGATCTAAGCAGTTCGCGCACCTGCGCGTCGTCTTCAAGGCGAAGGTGCCCCGTATCGCCAGGCGGGGTATACAGGAAGCCGTTGCCGAAGCGGAATTTCTCGCCGCCGCCCATGATGAACATCGGCAGGCGGCCATACAGGCGGCCGGTGGCGGAACAGGAGGTGAGCTTGGGGAACATCTTGAAGAACGGCTCCACCTCTATGCCGTCTATGAAGACCGTGAAACCCGCGCTAAGCCGTTCGTAGTCCAGGTTCAGCGAGTAGAGACGCAGGTGACCGCCGCAGAAGCCGACCGTCGCCTCGGAAATCAGGAGGCTCTTTGTATCGGAGATAAGCCTTGCGCGGCCGGAATCGAGCGAAATCGTGCCGAACGTCGCGTTGGTGAAGGCGACAGGGATCGGCTCGATGTCGAAATGCGCACCATACCCGCGCACCGTCACTCCGGCGGAGAGACCACCAAGCGACACAGGGACGTCGCCGGCCTTCATCGTGGCGCCGCCGTCGCGAAGGTTCGCTATCAGCGTCCAGTTCGCCAACCCGTTGGTCACGCCAACGCTTAGGAGGGCGTTGGCCTTGGCATGGAACGACACGTCCGCCGCCGCGCTGGCCTCGGCGATCTCGGGTAGGCTCATCACCGTCCTGACAAGCGCATTGGCCTCGGTCACCTCTCGTCGCATAATGGAGGCCTTCACCGCGGCGCCGTTTGGTGCCAGGTCGAATTTGAACCCTGCGTCCATGGCGGTCTCGCCTACGGACAGCGAGCCATCGCCCATGACCCTGTACCCGTCCTCGGCAAGGACGGCGAAGTCAACCGCCAGCGAGGTGTCGCCGGGGGTTAGGATTCCGGAAAGATTGGGGGAATAGACCATTGCCACGTTCCCCTTCCCGTCCTTCTGCGAGTATCCGACCTTGCCTTCTAGCGTTCCGCCAAGCGCATGACCTTCAATCCTCCCCATGTATGCCGCGTCGCCTAGTTCAAGCGTAAGGCGGGCGTCCAGCATGGTGGAGCGGATGAACCGCCTAGCCTCAGGCGGCACGACCGCGGCGAGGTCGGTCCCAGGCATGGCCAACGACACGCTTTTGAAGGTCCAGCCCTGCAACGGGTCCTGCGCCACAACGCGGCGGCCGGCATGCGCGGACGTCGCCATGGAGAAATTCGGGACTTTGTAGTCAGGCGTGAAGGCGACGCCCTCGACACGGATGGCGTCGATGCGCTTCGACATGAGGCCTGCGGGCGAGAATACTACCTGCGCGGAGGAGAACGATGGGCGGGTCGGCAGTCCGCCCAAGACGGTCTCACCGACCTCTAAGCCAAAGAGGGAGACTCGCCGGATGTCGATTTGGTTCTCGAAGCCGGCGCCATGAGGAAGGAACGCGCAGACAACTTTCCTCGCCAGCCAAGGTCCCCAGTGCGCAGGGAACGAGGCGACGAGCGCGACGAGTACCGCAAGCGCCACCAGGCGCCTTGACCACCTCGCCAGCCTAGACTTGCCTTTTTCCGCATTCATAGCTTTCGAACCACCGGTGAAATGATGCCATCTGGACACTCGTCGCGCAAGCCAATTCGCAGATGGGCCGCCTAACCGCTTCTCTTATGCATTTTCCTTGATATCCGGCGGCCATTCGCATATCATCCAGCATGACTGCGGTGCGGGATGTCCGTCGCCGTGGTCATGGCACGAAAACAAGGATGAAGGATCAGGCAATGTCAGACAAGCCGGATGGCGCCAAGGCGCACAGAAAACACCGCTGGACTTTCTTCAGGGCGTCGGGAGTGACGCAGGCCGCGGTCAGGACAGCGGAGGACATCCGCCGGCTGACCGAACTCCCGGAAGAGCTGTGGACAATACTGAGCTGCCCGTCGTCGGGCCTCCAGTTCGACCAGAAGACCTTCGACTTCATGGACAACGACCACGACGGACACATCCGCGTCCGCGAGGTCGTCATGTCGATCGAATGGCTGCTCAAGCGCCTGCGCGATCCGGCCGACATCTTCCGCGACTCCACCTCGGTGCAGCTTTCCGCGTTCGCGGACACCGATGAGGGCAAGGCCCTCCGCGAAGCCTCGGAGCTGCTCCTCGCCTCCGTCGGCAAGAAGGGCGCCGACACCATCACGCTGGACGACGTGATGGTCCGCCAGACCACCTTCATCAACGCCCCCTTCAACGGCGACGGCGTCATCACCGCCGCGGCCGCTGAGGACGAGACCGTCAAGCGCCTCATCGGCGAGATCATCGCCGCGACAGGCGGAACGCCGGACCGCAGCGGCGCCGCTGGCGTGGACAAGGCCAAGGTCGAGGAGTTCACGGCGGCACTGGAGGCGCACCTGGCATGGCTTGGCCGCGCCACCGCCGAGAAGGACACGCTTTTCCCGCTCGGCGACGCCACCGCCGACGCGGCCAAGGCGCTCGACGCCGTAAAGGCGAAGATCGACGACTACTTCCTCCGCTGCCGCCTCGCCTCGTTCGACTCAGCGGCGAAACCGGCGCTGAACGCCTCGGACTACGCCGCCGTCTCATCCGGGGACATCACCTCGGCCGTCGGCGCCATCTCCGCATTCCCGATCTCCATAGTCGAGGCGGACGCACCGCTCGCCCTCGACACCAGGCTGAACCCGGCATGGCGCGATGCTGTCGCCTCCTTCGTGTCGCTGGTGGTACGGCCCATCCTGGGTGAAGTCGACTCGCTCGCCGAAGCGGAATGGCGGTCGATTCTCGCGAAGTTCGCGCCGTACGAGGCATGGCGCGACAACGTTGGCGGGGCATGCGTCGCCTCCCTCGGCGAGGCAAGGGTCAAGGAGATACTCGCCGACGCCGCGACCAAGGAAGAGGTGCTGCGCCTCTGCGCCAAGGACCTGGACCTGAGCTCAGACATCGCCGTCCTCAACGACATCGAGAAGTTCGTCAGGCTGCACGCAAATCTGGACCGCTTCCTACACAACTACGTCAACTTCTCCGATTACTACGATCCGGCATACGACGAGATCTTCCGCGCCGGCAACCTCTACATAGACGGACGCGTCTGCCGCCTCTGCATCGACATCGCGGACATGGGGTCGCATGCCACGCTGGCGGCTTCATCCAAGCTCTTTCTCGCCTACTGCGAGATCACCCGCTCACAGACGAAGCAGAAGAAGACCATCTGCGCGATGGTGACGGCCGGCTTCGCCGCATCGATCTGGGTCGGCCGCCACGGCATCTTCTATGATCGCGAGATGAACGACTGGGAGGCCGTCGTGGTGAAGATCCAGGACGCGCCAGTGAGCCTGAAGGAGGCCTTCTGGTCGCCCTGGCTCAAGATCTCCGACATGCTCAACGCCCAGATCAACAAGCTCCTGTCCTCCAAGCAGGACGCGATGCTGGGCGCGGCCTCGGCCAAGGTCGGCACGATAGGCACGGATGCGCCAGCCGCTCCCGAGGCCGCTCCGGCAGCCAAGCCCGACGGCGCCGCGCTGGCTTCTTCGGTCGCGGCGATCGGCATCGCCGTCGGACTCGTCGGCTCCGCCATCGGCGGACTCGTATCCACCATAAGCGGGCTTCCGCTCTGGAAGACGCTGCTGGGGATAGTCGCGGTCTTCCTGATCGTCTCCGGACCGTCCGTGATCCTCGCCTGGTTCAAGATCCGCAACCGCGATCTCGCCCCAGTCCTCAACGCATGCGGCTGGGCGGTGAACAAGAAGCTCAAAATGAACACGCGCCTCGGACGCGAGTTCACCCGCGAGGCGGTCATACCGATCGGCTCCAAGATCGAGCTGACGGATCCCTATGTCCGCAACAATCCGGTGCGCCGCGCGCTCGCCATCATCGTCCTCGCGGCCATCCTGATATGGCTTGGCCATTCATTCGGCATCCTGCGCTGCCCGTTCAAGTGCTGCCTCAAGTGCCACCCGCAGGAGGAAACCGTCATCGAGGCAGAACCCGACTGCGCCCATGAGCCCATGGAGGGAGCGGACGATGCCGCGCCCGCCGCGCCGGCGGCAGTCGATGAGACGGCGGCCGAAGCCGCCGCGGACGGACAGTAGGCGGATGATTGGCCAGCAATAAGGAGGTTTGACTATGGGACCGGCAGTTCTGAAGGTTTTGATGATCGGCAACAGCTTCTCCATCTGCGTGCTCAACTACACGCCGCAGGTGGTCGCCGAGATGGGGCGCAAGATGGATCTTTGCAGCCTCTACATCGGCGGATGCCCATTGGTCAGCCATGCCGCCAATATCGCGGCAGGCGGATACGACTACCACCGCCCGTATCTCGTCACATGGCACTACGACTCCCTTGACGACCAGACAAACGCGCCGTTCGCGCACTTGCTGGGCGGCAATGACCATAACATGGGCAACATCCCGCAGCTGCTCGCCTCCGACAAGTGGGACATCGTCACCATCCAGCAGGCAAGCCACGAAAGCTGGCGTCCGGAGTCATTCCACCCCTGGGCCGACCTGGTCATCGAGGCCATCCGCAGGCACGCCCCGCAGGCCAGGATCGTCATACAGCAGACATGGAGCTATTGCAACGCCGATGGACGCATCTACGACAGGACGACCGGTGGTCCCGGCAAATGGGGCTTCGACCAGGCCGGCATGTACGAGCGCCTGACGACAAACTACCTTGCCCTCGCCAAGGATAAAGGCTTCGGCATCATCCCTGTCGGCAAGGCCGTGCAACTCTACAGGGAGCGGCGCGGCAGCACCGACATGGGCGACGACGTGGTCGGCAACATCGCGAAGGATGAAAATGGCGAATACCAGGGCGACTCCATCCACCTCAACAAGGACGGCGAATACCTTCAGGCGTGCGTCTGGGCCGAGACGCTCTTCGGCGTCGACGCAAGATCCCTCACGACGGTCCCCGACAACCTGAAGACCCCCGCCAACGCCAAGCTGCTGCGCGAATGCGCTCATGACGCCGTGGTCTCGTTCGCCGACATGCAGCCCAGGAAGCAAGCCGACTGAAGATGACGGCCTTCGCCATAGCCATTACGGACATTCTGTTCGTCCTTCTCTTCGCCAGGGCCTTTCTGGGGAGGGACGAGAGCAGCTACCTCTTCAACCCGTACCTGCTATGGGCCGATAAGGCGACATCCCCGATCATACGGTTTGTAAAGGACCTCATACCAAGGGCGTCGTCGGGCGTCGCCTCGATGGCGGCATTGCTTTTCCTCATCGCGTTCCGCGGGGCGGTCCTATCTTCCAGCGGGGCGATCGTCGTCACCGTCGGATCGGTCTTCAACTTCACACCCCGTCCGGGCTGGGATGGCGCGATCATCGCGAGCGCGATGGAGTTCGTCGTCTTCCTGACTCGCCTGTGGGGGCTGCACGCCCTGACGCTCGCGATCGCGACTTTCGAGGGGCGTCGATCCCGCATGGCGCAGGCCTTCGCGCACCTGGCCCGTCCGGCATCGGCCCTGCCAGGCTGGGCAATGTGGCCGGCGTTGTTTGCCGTAAACGTGCTTCTGGCGGTGGCGCTGCCGTTCGCGATGGCGCCAAGCGTGCAGGGCGCGCAGGCGTCGACGCCGTTATCCTCGATCTTCAACCTAGGGACGACGGCCAATGCCGCAATGGCGTACATCGGCATGGGGCTGCTCTCACTGGCTGACATGCTGCTTTTCGCACGCGACGCGCTCATCCTCGCCATATTCGCCTCGCTCTTCGCGGCGATCTTCGGCAACAGGACGCTTGCATCATTCCTCCTGGAGTTCGAGAACGCGCTTCTGGGGCGCTTCGCCCGGCGCAACCTCGCGGCCGGGGTCTTCGACTTCTCGCCGATCCTCTTCTTCCTCGCGGCAAGCCTGGCGTACGGGATGATCGTAGCCGTCGTCACCATGGCGATGAAGCACCTGGGCGTGATCGCGGCAGGGGCGCTTGCCTTGCAACCATACCAAGGATAGACCTATGAAACCGACCTTCATGCTCAAGGCATTCGCGGCGGCGGCCATGCTGGCGGCTTGCGGCTGCGCCACGAAAATGCCGCCAGGAACGGGCGCGTACGTGTATGTGACGTCTGGCGGCGCCATAACATTCCGTGGAGACACTTTCAGGGATCCATCCCTGCTGCCGAAGCGGCTTATCAAGGCGGGGGCGACCCCGAGGAACGAGATCTACATCGTCCCGCAGGGCGAGGTCAAGGAGGACATGCTTCGGATACTCGCGCTTGAATGCGGTCGCGGCGGACTGCCGAACGTGGCGATAGTCGCGGAGAGGAAGCCGGAGGCCTTCGTGCAGAAGGAAGGCGAAGGTTACAAGGTGAATACGGCGACAAAGCCGCCTCATTTCTCGCCTCCCGGAGCAAGGAAGAGAAAGCGCAAGCAGTGATGTGCATCATGCGTCAGCAATTGCGCACACCCCTTTCCGCATCCCGCATCGTGCATCACTCATCGTGCATTGTGCATTGTGCATTGTGCATTCTCCTCCTCTCATCCCTCCCCTCCGCCTCGCTTGCGGCATCCCCTTCCCTGGATGACTGCGCACAGGCGCTGGCCGACGGCATGCACCAGGTCGCCGAGCAGCGACTAGTCCAGTATCTCGCGGCGAACCGCCAGCTTGCGGCCACGGACGACTACCAAAGCGCGCTCTCGATGCTTTGCCACGCCATAGCCGCGCAGCGACGCCCGCAGGAGGTGCTGGCACTGCTTGAGCGCAATGCGGACATAACCGACTCAGGCGACGGACGCGTATTCGACTACTGGCGGGCGCAGTCCTTGCTGAGGCTTGGCAGGACCGACGAGGCGCTGACCATAGCCGACCCAGAGGCCAGAATGGCGGCGAAGACCAACGACGTCGCGGATCTCCGCCTCATGCGCGTCGCCGCTGAGGCGTATGCCGCGCAAGGCACCGCCGAAGGCGACGCGAAAGCCAACAAGGTTCTGGACACCCTTTTCGAAAGGTCGAAAGCGGCAAGGCTCAACCTGGACGGGGCAAGACTTCTGCGGTCGAGGCTTCTCGCCCGATCCGGGGACGAAGCCGGAGCCACGGCGATTCTCTCCGCTCTTGCGGCCGATGAAAGCGCGGACAGCCATGTCAGGGCAGCCGCCTGCCAGGACCTTGTCGGGATGTCAGGAACGAACTCGCAGTCCGCGGTCAGCGCGGCCCTCGCCATAGAGCGGCTTCCGCTTGGCCGTGATGCCCCGGCTTATCTCATACCATGCGGCCGCATCCTGATCTCGCGATCCGAGACGATACCTGATGGGGCTGCGTTGCTGAAGCGGGCAATACGAATGACTCCGGTATCCCAGGAGGCGGCGGAGGCGCAGCATGCCCTCTCCTGGGCATGGCTCTCGATAGGATCGAACGAAGTCGCAGAAGCCGAGTTCCGGGCATACCGTGAGACATACGGGGCGACATACGGCAACGGCGCATTGGCCAAGTCCGGGCAGGCGCTCGCCCTTCGAGCAATCGGAGGGAACGACGAGGCGGCGACGCTTTTCCAAAAGGCGGCGAAGGAGACGACGAACGACTTCCTTTCGGCGACATGCACACTGCTTGCGGGCGAGAGCGTCCTAGCCGCCGGAAGGCCACAGTCGGCGGCGGCAATCCTCGAAAAGGTCTTCGACGTCGCTTGCGAGGCCAACGATGAAGGACTGCGCGTACTGCGCCATGTCCACCCCGGCGCCGCCGACGACGCGCCCCGTCGCATTGGGTCCCTTGCACGCATACAGGCGGCGGACGCAATGGAGCGTTCGGGCGAGGCCTCGCGTGCCCTCGCCCTCTACGACGAGGTATCCGATGCCTGGAACCATGAGGGCGACCTTTCGGATCTCGCCATGTACCGGTCTGCGCTGCTCCTTGAACGCACCGCGACCGACGTGGCCGGCGGTGACCAGGCGATCGAAAGATATTCGCGCCTGGCGGAAGCGACCACGAACGCCCCGCTCCGCTCCCTCGCGGTGCTTGGGCGTGGCCGTTTGCGCTATGCCCGCAGATCCCTTGCCGCGGCGGTGTCCGACTTCGCCGAGGTCGAGAAGGCCGGCTTCGAATCCGCCGCCGAGGCAAGGCTATGCCGCGTGTACGCCCTCTACGGTCTAGGCAGGGACGAAGATGCGCTTGCGGCGGCAGAGGACGCAATCCGTTCCGGCGACGGCGCATCGACGCTGCCAGACCTAACACTATGGCTGGGACAGTACCGCTACAACGAAGGGGACATGGACAAGGCCGAGTCCATATTCGCCGATTTCGCCGACCGCTGGCCGGAGGACCCCCGTTCGCCGCATACGCTCCTGTGGGCCGCCAAGGCCGCGCTGTCTCAGAGCGAGAACCAGAGGGCCGTGGAACGGCTGGCGCTGATCGGCGAACGCTACCCCGATGACCCGGCGCTTCAGGAGGCACGGCTCCTCCAGGGTCGCGCCCTGTGCAACCTCGCCCGCTTCGAGGATGCCGTGCTGGTGCTCGACGACGCCGTGGCCAAGGCGCCGACCGGGGATTTCGCCGTGCAGACCCTCATAATGAAGGGCGACGCCCTGTTCGCGCTTACCGGTTCATCGCGCGCGTCCGTCACAAACGCGCTTTCCGCATACCGTGCCGCAAGGTCCCGTACGGACGCTACGCCATCGCAGATGCTCGAGTGCGGCTTCAAGATGGCCCGGTGCATGGAAAGGAGCGGCGACGCGGAAGACGCATGCAACCGCTATTACGAGGACGTAATCCTGCCGTACCTGCGTTTCGCCGACGAGGCGTCGCCTGCGGACGAGTCGTTCTTCGAGCAGGCGGCATTCGCCGCCGCGAGGCTTCTGGAGGTACGCGGGGATGCCGGTGCGGCGCTGGCAATGCTCGGGCATGTCGCGGACGCCGAGGGCAAGGGCGCGGAGCGCGCGTTGCAGGAGATGGCTAGGATAAGGGTCGGAGGTCGCTTATGACTGTTTCGGGGCTTATGCATGATGGAGGCGCTGTCCTTGGCGTGATATTCCTGGCCGGCGTGGCCGCATTGGCGGTGTTCGTCGAGCGCATGGTGTCGCTGCGTCAGGCGCGCATCCTTTACGAGGACTTCCTTTCAGGTGTATTCAACATCCTTCGAGGCGGCAGGATACGCGAAGCCATGTCGCTTTGCGAGGACACCCCCGGTCCTGTCGCCCGCCTCATGCGCACCGCGATCACCCATCGCGCCGACACGGACGACACATTGAGGAACGCCCTCGACAACGCCGGCCGCGCCGAGGTCGCACGCATGGAAAGGCGCCTCGCGGCCATATCCACCATCGCCGACGCCACCCCCCTGTTGGGACTCCTTGGCACGCTTCTCGGCCTTCTTCAGACGCTTCTCACAATGCGCACCGATATGCCGCTCGTGCAGACGCTGGACGTCACGGACGGCCTTTCACGGGCGATCGTCACCTCCATAGCCGGTCTTATCGTCGCCATCCCCGCGCACGCCATGTACTCGATCCTCGCCTCGAGGATCGACCGCATAATCCTCGACATGGGGCAGGCATCGGGCGACATCCTCGCGTTCATGGGGCGTTGGGATGGGCGGCGCAAGGAGGAAGGCGATGAGTAGTGCGCCGATCACGCCCCTGCAATGGGGACGGGGCGCGTCGCGACAACGCCACCCTTCGTCGTACGCGCTCCTAAGGGCCGTGCCGTGGCTGGACGCGATCATCATAGCAGCCCTGTTCTGGGCGGTGGTCGGCCGCGCCACGCTCGCGCCGTCCGTAGCGTTCGAACTCCCGTCCGCCCCGTTCACGGAAGGGGCTTACGCGGCAGGATCGCTCATAGCCTTCCCCGATCCCGCGACCGATGGTCGCATTCTTGTGTTCTTCGATGACGCAAGATACATCCTAGGAACCGACGACGAGGCCAATCTCGCAGCCGACGTGTCGGAATACGCCCGGTCTGCGGCGGGTGGACGCCTGCTGCTGCTGGCGGACGCATCGATCCGCCATGGTGACGTGATGCGCATCGTGGACATTGTCCGCGCCGGTGGCGTCAAGCGGATCGACGTAGCGGTGAAACCCGAGTAGCGATGGCGAAGAAGGGAATAAATGGCGTTGCCAGGCCGCAGCCCAGCGAGATGGAGGACTGGGGCGCTATCCTGGTGATCGTCCTTCTCGTAGGGCTTTGGTTTTTGTGGCCGCGCTACACGACGTCCTCAGGTCGCGATCTGCCACCTGAACCATCGTGCGCTTATGTCACACTGCCGGGCGACTTTCCAACATACGCCACGGCACGAGGGTCATCAGACGCCAAAATCGGCTTTCCACGCCTACCACCCCTGGCTAAGCCGACCACACCTCCGCCGCTGGACACATCCGTACTTGCCTCGCAGCCGGACGAATACAGCGCCGTACCCGCCGACGCCATGATCCTCCCGCCGCCACCGGCATCGCCTTTCGCGACGGCACCGGGCAACAATGTCGGGATAAGCGTTGACTCCGCACTCTCGGCGGCCGGCTTCGCGGTCGATCTGTCGTCGGTCACTTCATCCGCCCCATGTTCGCTCACTGCCACGCTCTCGTTCAACGACAACGGGCGCATCTCGGCGCTGCTCGTCGAGCGTAGCGAAGGCGACCCCTCGGCGCTGGTCCCTCTACGCCTGTCGCTGCTCCTATCACGGACCAGAGGCGCGGCCACGGGCAATGTGACGATCTGGCGGCGCTAGGGCTGATTCCACGCCCCCTCGAAAAATTTATCCGCAGCGCCCAGGTTCTGCTATCATCTAGTTGACAATCTGACTTGCGATTCTGCAAGAGTCGTTCGCCAAAATCCGTGGAAAGATTTCGTAGGACGACACGAAGCGGAAGAGCGCACAACGTGCGCCTTTCTTTGCGTGTTTCCTACAAGGCCTTTTCCACGGAGCCTAGGCGAAGACACGAGGGGGAAGGCGACTTTTTTCTTCTGTGCCGTAAGATTCGGGCGGGATGGCGGGAATGAAGAGTAGGAAGCCTTGTAGCGCCGGGTGGCGTTAGCCGTGGTTTCCAGACTCGAGTAATACAGCTTCGGGACGCCGCCTGTCCGCGCCGGACGCCGCAGCAACAAAGACAGGCCCCATGCATGGAGTACAAACAATGAAGTCAATCACAGCGATCGCGATGGCATTCGCCGCCGCGGCAATGGTAACCGGATGCGCATCGGCTCCGAAACAGTCGAACGCCGGACACGGCAACCAAACCGATGAAGTCAAACCATGGATTGAAAGTCGCTCCGACGCCAGCAAGGCATTCGCATCGCAGTGCTCTGTCGGCACGGTGGCAACGGCCATCAACGCCATCGGCGCACCACTGCAAATCATGCAGCGCCAGGCCTACGACAAGGTCGATGTGGCATATGCAAACTACAAGGGTCGCCGCATCTGGACGGCAATCGACAACGACGCCAAAAACGGTGCCAGCAAGGCCGAACTCTACGCCAGCCTCTCGGCCGAGGATAAGGCCACATACGACGCCTACCAGAAATACTGCAAAGACCAGGACTTCGGCGAACGCGAGAATCAGCTAAAGGCGATGCTGCCAAAGCTGGCGCAGGCCGGGGTGGAAATTGGAAGCCTCGTCGTTATGGCGAAAAAGGATCCCGACTTCGCGAAGTTGGCCGGACTTGCCATGGCCACCCAGGTGCGCAACGTCAACAAGGATGCCGACGCGCTGAAGGCAATTCTCGCCGACACGAACGAGGCGACAAAATTCTGGAAGGCGCTTGACGAGCAGGACAAGCGCATCCAGGAAGACCAGAAGAAGATGGAAGCCGAAGCCGCGAAATAGGACATTCGCACCATGAAACGACAGCAAGTTATTCGCTGCATCAGCGCCGCCGCAGTCGCGGCGGCGCTGATGTGCGGCTGCGCCACCGCACCGCTACCACCCCAGCCAGGTTCCGGTACTGGCTTCATACTTCAAGGCGACCTTGAAAAGTGCCAGGTAGCCATGCCTCCGAACGCCAATACCCAGAATTTCCGCAAACTGGGATTGGCTGTCCAGTTCCAGAACATCACCGGCGTGGACAAGAAAACCGGCAAACCGCTGAAAGTCGATCCGAACCTCTCGAAGCGGCTGCAGGTCGAGATGGGCAAGATGAAGCGCTACACGATTGTCGATCTCCATAGCGACAACGGTTTCCTTGGCGACATGGCGGACGCTGGCCTTGCGAATGTAGTCGAAGGCGAACAGCGGCAAATCGACTTGCTTCTCTCCGGCAGCATAACGCTCGTCAAGGAGATACACGACCTCCACGACTACACGATGCTGAAGTACGTTGCCGAGTTCGACTTTATCTGCAAGGACTTGAAGGACGGAACGCAGAAGTTCGCCGAGAAGGCTTCGGGCACGGCTTACCGCAAACAGTTCTGGAGCATCGCAGGCGGCATGGCCGGCGGCTTCCGCGAGGAGGACGAGGCTGGCGTATGCCTGGAGGCGGCCATGAAGGCCATCTCCGTCGTGGCGAACAAGATTGTCAACACCTACCCGGCCGGCGGACGGATCATCAGCTGCACCGCGTCAGGCGAACGCATGACGCTTGATCGCGGCTTCGAGCAGGGCATCGCGGGAAACCAGCAGTGCGTCGTTTTCGTGGATGACGAGGGAACAAAAGTGCCGCTCTGCTATGCCAGGGCCGAACCAAGCGACAACACCTCCGGCATCATTCCATACCGTTGGGACACCGTCGGCAAGGACGCCGTGCTTCTCAAAAAGAAGTTCGACATGGATCCCAAGTCGTTCATCAGAAACTATGAAACATACGCCGTGGGATACGGCGTCCCAAGCAACCCAATGGACTTGAAATGAAAAAGGCCGTTCTTTCAAAAATTGCCGCCATATCAGCCGTTTTGACTATCATGCTGGCGGCGGAGGCCGCGGAGCCAGACTGGCTTGTCACGGCAAAGACGATGGCCGAGGACGGAGAACAGACCAGAATCGGCAGAAGCGACGAGACCGGCGGATATGTCATCGCCATCGCTAAAATTGGCGAAACGGGCGATGAAGCCGAAATGCTCAATGCGGCGAGAATCGCCGCGAAACGCCTTGTCGCCGGAATTGTCGGCGGCGAGAATGTCGAGGTCGCGGAGCATTTTTCGGCTTCCGAGTCCGCCAATGGCGATGACGCCGCAACATCGGAGACCTACTCCCAGAGCGTCAAGGTCAACGTGGACGCCATCCTCAAAGGCGCGATGACCATTGGAACTGTAAACGCCGATGACTCATGCTACACGGTTCTCCTTGCGACGCAGAAGAACGCCGACGCCTCCGTGGCAATGGATTCGGCGGTCGGCGACAACCCGAACGTCGTCAAAGTGGTCGGCTTCGCCCCAATCAGCGGCGGCGATATCGCCACGGCACAGCGCATGGCCTCGGAAAGCGCAAAGTCCCAGGCCATCGAGCAGGTGCTTGGCACCGCCGTCGCGGCCGCCGACACCTCGATGAACGACAAAGCCAGCGCCAAGGTATTCGCCAGCGCCGCGGGCTTCATAAAGCAGTTCCGCGTCATTCAGGAGGGGAAAGTCGGCGACGCGACATACCGCGTCGAGGTCGTGATTGAAGTCGCGAAGGACGAACTCCTTAAATCCTATAAGGCGGCCCTTGAGGCGTTGGGCGATGTACGTTTTCACGTGGAGTGCGGCAATACGTTCATTCGCGAGAAGGTGATCGAGGCCTTTTCAGAATGGGGATGCAATGTGACCGAAGACCGGGAATACGCACAGTATCTTATCGCGTGCCATGGTTCGTTCCAAGGCGTCACGCATCCGGCCAACGGAAGCGACGGGACTCGCTGCGTCCTCTCAATACGCATCGTTGACCGCGCCACGGGACGCGAAATGCTGACCGCGCAGAACGACACGCGGAAGTCTGTCGCCTTCACCGGCGACGAGACGCGCAGACGCCGTCTTTCCGCCGAGAAGGCAATGAAGGAGATTCACGGAACCATCCATGGAAAACTTGACGAGATGGTGCGCGGCATGGTCGCTTCAGGTCGCGACGCGCGGCTGGAATTCGACAACTACTCCGAAGCATACGCCGCGTCTCTGGACGCGATTGCCGCGGCACTTGACAAGATACCCGGTTGCGAGGCGCCGAAGACCAAAGCCGACGCCGAGCGCGGAGTTGCCACCATCGTTTTCCGGTGCAAGACAGATATGGACACGGTCCGCAAGTATCTAAACGATGTCATTGATACTGCCGGCGTGGCATTCAAGCCCCACCAAATCGGCTTCGACGCCAACTCCGTATCCTTCACCTGGTAGGCACTACCCCTCAACCGCTTAACTTCTTAACCTCTTAACCGCATAACCGCTCAACCACCCAACCACCCCACCACCCAACCATCCATGAACTACCCCCGCACACTCCTCGCGGCCGTTGTCGCCGCAACCACCTTCTGCGCGGCATACGCGCAGGAAGCCACCCCCGAAGACGTCGTGGCAACCGAGGCCGCCGTCGAGTCCAAGTCCGTCCATGACATGGTGGACGAATACCTGAACGCCAAGGGTTATTCCGAAGGGGAAAACACCAAGGGCGGCAAGCCGTTCTACGTCGCAGTGGGCTACGGCGTAATTCAGGCGCCGCTCGAAAACCGGAGCTACATCGACTCGCGCGTCAACGCCTACAACAAGGCGATGCTCGACGCCAAGGCGAAGATGGCCGAGTATCTTGAAGTCGCCATCAGGACGGAAACAGAGCACGACTATGCCGAGGGCAACTTCGGCGGCAACGAGGAGGCCGAGGCGGATTCGCTCAGCATAACTTCGAAAATAAAGTCACTAATCAACGCGAAACTAGACAAGGCGCTGCGCGAGGAGGGGCTTGATCCCGACAAGGCCGAGCGCGAGGCTCGCGAACGCATCGCCAAGAAGCAACTCAATTCCGACTTCTACAAGAAGGTCATCTCAACCGCCGCAAAGGCCGAGATAACCGGAATGCAGGTCATGTGCGCATTCGAGGGTGTACCTGCCGGCGGGAAGGGGCAGATTGGCGTAGTCGCCATCTGGAGTCCGAAGCTCCAGGCGATGGCGCAGTCGATATCGCGCGGCACCCGGCTCCCGTCAGGCGTCGGCAAGAAGCCGGTCAAGGAGCAGATTCCATCAGACAACAAGGTACTTCTCTCGACATTCGGCGTGCAGCAGAAGATCGACGAGAACGGCGACCTTGTGTTAGTCGCGTTCGGCCAGGCTGGAGCCGTGACGGATTCGCCTCAGTCGGCTAACGCCGCCCGCAACAAGGCGAAGATGCAGGCGATGGCCGCCATCCGCGAATTCGCCGGCGAGAGCGTTGCCGTGACATCCGACGCCGTGAACGCCGAGAACGTGGAGGAGTTCGAGAACGCGGCGGAGGAATACGAGGACGTTTCAGCCTACTCCCAGAAGATCAAGGCTGCCGCCGAGAAGATGAACATTACAGGAATAGCCACGATAAAGAATTGGGACTGCAAGCACCCGCTCGCCGCACGCACCGTTTACGGCGCTATCTGCACATGGAGTCCGAAACAGGCCATAAACGCCAAAGACATGAGCAATGCCATGAACGGCGCGGGAACTCCGCAGCCGCAACCAGTGGTGAACACGACCGACGGTATTCAGAACCGGGGCGCGGACGGGGATGAAGACGCTTTCTGATCGTGTCTGGGCACTTGCCGCCCTCATCGCGGCGGTGCTGTCGATCAGCGCCGCCGTTCCCTGCCCCGCCGCCACGGCGGCAGAGGTATTCAAGGCTCACGAGGTCGAAATAGCCACCAACCGGTGTGTCGCGGTCGGCGGCTATGTTTTCGGCGTGGGGCGGGCGATCTCTCGGCAGGGAGGCGACGCCGTGGGCTTCTCGAAAGCGCGCCTCCTCGCGCAAGGGAAGATATTGGCATACGCCACAGGCAACGCGCCATGCCCTGAGGGGCTGGAGATCGCCGGTATCGAGACGGTTTTCGAGAGGCGCGAGGCGCCGGAGCACTACATGGTAGTGGTAGCCGTTATGGAGGCGCAGACTGAAGGTCTGCGCCGACAGGACGCCACAGCACATGCGTGGGAAGGTCTGCGCCGACAGGACGCCACAGCACATGCGTGGGAAGGTCTGCGCCGACAGGACGCCACAGCAACCGAGCAGGATGCAGCCTGTGCCATAGAGGAGTATGAACCCCGAGGCTACTGGGAGGAGCGCGGCATCAAAGCAAACGAAACGCTGAGCGAGGCGCAGTTTCTGTGACCACCATCCTGTCGGCGCGGTCCTTCAGACCGCGCCTTGTGGCATAATGTCCGCATGGGCTTTCCGGAATTCAGGGGCGGGCGGCGTTACAAGGGCTACGACTATTCGCGTGGCGCGGTCTTCTTCATTTCCTTCGGGGTCTCCGGTCGTCCTCCAGTGTTCGGAACTGTCGATGGCGACAAGGTCATCCACAGCGCGGCAGGGCTGGCTGCCTGCGAGACATTGCGCCGCGAGGCGGAGCGCAACCCAGACATCGCGCTTCACACCTCGGTCGTGATGCCGGACCATGTACACCTGCGTCTATACGTGCGCCCCGGGACCCCAGACCCGATCAAGGCTGTCGGTGCCTTCGTCGGCAACCTCAAGCGCTGGACCTCCTGGCGCGCGAAGGGGCTGGGCATCACCATCGAATGGGAGCCGAACTACTACGACCGACTCTGCCTTTCCCGCGAGATCATAGAGCTTGTCGACAAGTACATAGCGAACAACCCGCTCAAGTGGGCGCTGATGCATGGTCCCAACCCACCGCTCAAGGTAATCGAGCCCCTCTCCTCGCCGCTGTTGCCGGACTATGAATGGTGGACAGGCGTAGGTGCAGCATCGTGGCTCGACGCCAAACACCGCTTCGCCGCCATAAAATTGTCGCGAAGCATTGCTGCGGCCGAGATCCAGGCAGTCGTAGGACGATGCCTGAACGCCGTAAAGAAAGGTTTTGTGCCTATCTCGACCTTTATCTCCCCGGCGGAGCGGGCGTTGCAGAAGGCTCTCGCCGCACAAGGTGCGCCAATGGCGCGGGTGGTGCCTGACGCACTTGAGACGGTTTACCGCCCCAAGGAGGACGAACCACCACAGTTCGCGGCAGGGCAACTGCTGCTTTTGTCGCGTGTCGCAGCAGCCAGTATGAGCCGCCATGACGCATGGCACGGGGTGAACGACGCCATAGCCGACATGGCGGTGAAGAGTGGCGGAGCTGCGCTCTACGTGGTGCGGGAGAGGCCCGGGGCGCAACTGGAGTGGCGGTTCAGGACGGGAGGCGAGGTTTGAAGAACCTCGCCGACAGGACGGCCGCCTCAACCCTTACTCTGCCGGGTGAGCGGCGGGCGCCCCCGTTTTCGCCAGGCACGGTGATCGGCGGAAACCTGCGCATCGTCTCACGGATCGGCGCGGGAGGCATGGGCACGGTATATCTGGCGGTCGATGCAGGGCTGCTGGGAAGGTCGTGCGCCGTGAAGGTGCTGGACAATGTGGAGGCAGGCGCCGCAAGCCACGGGCGCTTCCTCGCCGAAGCCCGCATCATGGCCTCCCTGCGCCACCCGAACATAGTGCCGGTCTCACGCTACGGAACCGATGCCGACACCGGGCTCGACTTTTATGTGATGGACGAGCACCTCCCATCGCGGACGGAGGTGGAGCACATATGCCGGGATGTGCTCCATTGTCCAATCCCTGTGACGGATGGCAAGCAATCGCCCTTGACGCTGGCGCGCCTGATCGACGGCGGCAGGACCTTGCCGGAAGCGGCTGTGACCACAATCGCGCTACAGCTGCTTTCCGCCATGGAGGCGGCACATGCGCTTTCGCCGCCTGTAGTGCACCGCGACATCAAGCCATCCAACATCCTATTCGCAGGTGATGGACGCGTCGTGCTATCCGACTTCGGAATCGCAAAGCGCATATCCGGGGACGACGGAGCCGCGACGGCGGAATGGACCTCGCCCAACGCCGCTCCTGGCACCTGGGCCTATTCGGCGCCGGAGCAACGGCACGGGGGCGTGATCGGCATAGCGACCGACTACTATGCGTACGGCCTTGTGCTTTTCAGGACGCTGACCGGCGGCATGCCCAACCACGCCGCAGCGTTGCCGACGGACATAGCGCCAAAGGTCTCGAAGCACTGGACCAGGCTCTTCTCAGGTCTCCTAGCTGAAGATCCTGGCAAGCGCCTTGCCGACGCCGCGCAAGTGCGCAAGACATTGGAGAAGATCGTGGCGGACATAGGCCTGCGCGGGCAACGCAGGAACTACCTGCGCGTGGCGGCTGGCATCGCCATTGTCGCAGTCCTGGCGACGGCGGTGGGGCGCGGCCTGAAGGATCGTACCGACAGTACGCCACAGCCAACGCAGGACGAGGAACGCACCGACAGGGCGCCACAGCCCACGCAGGATGAAGACAGCACAATTACGAAGGAGAAAGACCCGCCATTCGACCACAGGGGATGGTGCCGGCAATATGCCGAATCACTCCGGGAAACGCTTGATAAGGCGCTTGCCGCGCCCAAGCCCGACGATGCAGGCAGGATCACGGTCCGCGAGGGGCAGACACTCCTTTCAGGGGACATCCAGGAAGTCGACAATGTCGTGGAGATAGTTCTCGACGGCGGCGAGATGCGTTTCTCCCCATCAGCAGAGTATCTGCGCGACATAGTTGCCAGATGCGAGGACTTCGCCGTAAACGCGGCGGATGGGGAGAAGTCGCCTGAAGACCTGTTGCCCACAATGCGCGTGCACTTCTACAAGCCAATATCCGTAACGGAGCGCGGCGGGCACCTCGACACTGCCGACGGCGAAATAACAGCCCTGCTATCCGGCCCGGTGCGCCGCGCCGATGGCGTGGACAAGGCGACGCTTAAGGTTTTCGGTTTTTCCTCGATCATCATCGACCGAGCCGAACTCGATCCCGGACTGCGGATAACCGGCGCGGGTCAGATAGCCGATATCGGCTTTGGCGGCGCATTGCGGAACCGACGCTGGTTCGACGACGAAAACCCGCTATAGAAGAAGGAAGGAGGAACTTCCCGCACGGATGACGTCGCCGCGCCGGAGCGGGGCGCAGTCTTCAACGGCTTCGTCGTTCACAAATGTGCCGTTCTTTGCGCCAAGGCAGCGCAAAGCAGGACTGCCATTCGCCTCCACGGCGAAGAGAAAATGACGGCGCGACATCCATGGGTCGTCGATCCGCCAGTGCGGGGTGCCGGCATCAGGGCTGCGACCGACCTCAACCCCCTCCCCCGCATGCAAGATCCTGACTTCGGTACAGTCCCGCGCCACCAGGCAAATTGCATAGGCTCCCTTTGCGCCATCAATGACATCCTGCGGTATGCGACCCTCGGAAACTAGCCGAGAACCAATGGCAAGGACGTTGCCGAGGAGTGTATTGTCCTTGTGCGCGGACGCGCCGCTGGTTGCGATTTCAGTCATGGCCGTTTGCCTCCCCTTCGCGCTCAAGTGCGCAGATCATGTCGAGAATGTCCCCTGATTCGCGCTGAAGGGCGCGAGCCTTATCCGTCAGCTTAGCCACGACGCGGTTCTTAAGCTGGTAGATCGCATTCCGGTCCATGCCGTACTCCTCCGCAAGCGCCGAAGCGGGCTCACCTGCGGCAAGGCGCATGAATATCGCCTTGGACCGTCCGGAGAAGTTGGATTCCCTGAAGACACGGTCGACAAGCAGACGCGAGAGCTCCATGCGCAACCGCCCGGCAGCTTCTCCATCGTTCCCGCCCTCAAATGGCGGCAAGCCAAGCCCATCGCGGACAATGATCGCCTTCTCCTCCGGCAATGATCGCAGGGATGCGCGTCCGGCGTCATCCAGGCAATCGATGGCGCGATTGCGCAAAATAGACTGGAGGAGAGTGCGGAAGCGGGCGCGGTCCTTGTCGTAGCGCCTTTGCGGGAAAAGCTTCATCAGCGACACCATCGTTTCCTGGATGATGTCATCGAACATGTCAGGTGATAGCGACGGCAACGGCCCGTTCCTAAGGCATTGAAGCCAATAGGTCAGAACCGGGGTATAGAGGTTGACGAACTCCGTCCATCGGACGGAATCCGCCCCGTCGGCAAGGTCGCGGAGCATCGTCGATGATGTTTCCGGCACAGGGCAGTTTACAGATGTCTTCATGGGCGAATCCATTTGTCTTTCATACTTTATTCACGGGTCAAGGACGGAATCTTACGGTATTATCTGCTTGAGCGCCTGACACGGCGCAAAAATGCCATGCAGAAACAGAACTTTTCCCGCGCAGGGTACTGGCCGGCCCCGGATTCGCCGCGCCGCGTCACATGCTTCAACTCCGACTGGCTATTCCGCTATGACGGCGACGCCGCCTGGGAGCGGGTGTCGCTTCCGCATTCCATCGACCCTCCCATGTTCGAGGCGTCGGGCGGCGTAAACAGGCAGGGGCCAGCCTCCTATATCAAACGCTTCAAATGGAGCCGGTCGCGCGCTCGCGCCTTTCTTCACTTCGAAGGTGTAATGGGCAAGAGCCGTTTCTTCGTGAACGGCGTCAAGGCGGCAGAGCATTTCGGAGGCTACCTCCCTATCCATTTCGAGGTCACGGACCTTCTGCGCGATGGGGGTAACGAGGTACGCGTCGAGTGCGACAACTCCGACGACCCCACCTATCCGCCCGGCAAGCCGCAGCGTGATCTGGACTTCTGCTACTTCGGCGGCATCTACCGCGACTGCTGGCTGGTCGAGACCGACGGTGCAACGATAGGCGAACCATCGCAAGGCGGCATATCGATCACCACGGAGCGCATCGACGATGGCATGTGGCGGGTGGTAGTGGCGGGACGCGACGATGTCACGAACTTGCGCTTCTTCTACGAGGGGCGCGAGGTACCCGGCATGTTCACCGTGGAGAACCCGGCGGAGTGGACGCCCGACGAGCCCAACCTCCACTTCCTCGAAGTGCGGGCCTACGAACGCGAGCGCGTCACGGACGCGGTGCGCGTCCGCTTCGGCTTCCGCGATGCGCGCATCTCGTCCGCCGGTCTTGTCCTAAACGGCAAGCCGTGGCGCAAGCTCGTCGGTGTTAACCGCCATCAGGACTTCGCCTATCTCGGCAACGCCCTTGCCAACTCATTGCATTGGCGCGACGCGAAGAAATACCGCGACGCCGGCTTCACGATCATCCGCGCCGCGCACTACCCGCAGGATCCGGCCTTTATGGACGCATGCGACGAGCTTGGGCTCTTCGTGATAGTCCCGACCCCGGGCTGGCAGTTCTGGAACGATGAGGACCCGGTCTTCGAGGAGCGCATCATCGCGGACATACGCGCCATAGCAAGGCGCGACGGCTCGCGTCCGTCCGTGCTCTTCTACGAGCCGATCCTGAACGAGACGAAGTATCCCGCATCCTTCGCTGGCAAGGCGCTCGCCGCAGTAAAGGAGGAGACGGGTGGGCGCGGACTTTGCGCGTGCGACTCATGGTCGGAGGGGGCTGAAAGCTTCGACATCATCTACCATAACCAGACTGTTCCCATTCCATTCGAACTCAAGCCATCGCAGGCGCGCTTCGTCCGCGAGTGGGGCGACTGCGTTGACGACTGGAGCGCCCAGAACTCGCCATCCCGCGTGGCGAGGGAGTGGGGCGAAGGGCCGATGATCGTCCAGGCCGAACACTACCTCCATGGCACTGGCGGACGGATATGCCTGGACACGATCCTCTCATCTCCGCCTGACATGCTCGGCGGTTGCATATGGCACGGCGCGGACCACGCGCGCGGCTACCATCCCGACAACTTCCTCGGCGGCGTCATCACATATGACCGGAGGCCCAAGTATTCGTACTACGCCCTCAAGTGCGCCCTTTCGGCGGAGCCATGCCTGTTCGTCGCGAACGCGCTCGCGCCATATTCCCCGCAGCCAGTGACCATCTACTCCAATCGCCGCTACAAGGCTGAATGGATGGGCGAACCGTTTGAAGGCGGTATGCCGCACGACACCGCTAAGATCAACCGCCTGAACAACGACGCCTTCTACGGCGAGGGCTACCCGATGGAGAAGCTAACGCTCTCCATCGAGACCGAGGACGGCGAGAAGAGCGAATGGCGCTGGGCAAGGCGTCTAGCGAGGCTGGACCTAGCGCTCGACACCTGCGGACTGGAGATCGCCGAGGACGGCGACGACATGGTCGTGGCCGTCGCCACGCTGTGCGACGCGCAGGGCACACCCCGTCGCTATGCCGGGGAGGAGATCGTCTTCGAGGCGGAGGGATGCGACATCATCGGGCCGGAGAGGCAACGGACGCGCTTCGGCGAGGCGACGGTCGTTCTGCGGACACACGGTGCCCCGTTCCGCCTCTTGGCCCGTGTCGCACGGCATGGCATGCACGCCGACTTCCATGCGGAGCTTCGCGCAAATGCCAGCGGAAGCCTCTAATCCTGCAAGTCGCCTTAATCGTCTCTTTGGCATGGGGCTTGCTTCAAATCCAACATCAAGGTGAACATGGACATGGAACTCAAAACAGCAACACTTCTCGCAGCCGCCCTCGTCGCGACGAACACCCTCTCCGCGAAAACGATCTTCGAGGAGAACTTCATGCAGTACCCGGACTACGCGCCGCGCATGGCGCCCGACAAGGGCATCCGATGCGGCACCGATCCGATCTGGCAAGGCATGGGGCAGGTCGATGTGAACGTCAAGGCCCCCTGCGACCTCTTCCGCGAGAACATCGCAGTCCCTGAGGGAAGCTTCAACGCCACCTTCCGCTTCAAGCTGAACGCGAAGCAGCCGAAAACAGAGAAGAACAAGGAGACGGGCGAGGTCAAGGTCGTTGAGCCGGGCGACCCCTCCTTCTTCGACCTCGCCTTCTTCGACAAGGACGGCAAGCGCGAGACGGTTCGCATCGCATCGGACAAGATCGCAAAAGAGCCCGTCGATTTCCTGGACAACGGCTGGAAGAACTTCGGCCTGAAGGTGCGCGGCACGGGCGTCGAGCTCTGGATGGCGACGGACCGCGGCCATGAGTTCGGGAAGGTGACGTCCGCCACGCTCCAGCGCAAGCCCGCCGCCTTCAACTTCGGCTGCACGCCGGAGAAGAAGTTCTCCATGACGGTTCTCTTCGTCAAGACGGCCGACGAACCGCTGATGTCCTTCCCCGTCGAAAAGCACTTCGCCTCCTTCAAATCGCTCTCGCAGCCGCTTGCCAACGCGAAGGTCGCGCAGGGCGGCGAGGAGATCGACCTCGGCGGCGGCAGGCGCGCGGGCGTGGCCTTCAGCTTTGGCGGCAACGCCTCGCGGACGGCTCAGATCGGCTTTAACAAGGATGACGGCACGTCGGTCGCCTGGGACTGCGCGATAGGCGACTATCAGGCGACCGGCCGCAAGGACGCCTTCCTGTCCTTCAGGAACGCCAACGGCGGACGCCTTGCGCCGCAGTCGCAGTGGGTGCGCCCGAACATGCGCCCCTTCTGCGAGAACTCCGAGTCCGGTCAGCGCGGAATGGTCGATTCCGGCTTCGACATCCTGCGCGAGTGGGACAAGCTCCCGCCCGCATCAAAGCACAACTTCAACATCGATTTCACACATGAGGCGAACGGTTCCTGGACGATGTGGGTCGATGGTTCGCGCGCCCTGTCCCTTGGCGACGGCATAAAGAACTTCTTCTTCAAACCCGGGGCGGGCGTCGCCTACACTGTCAAGGGCGACGACGCCTTTGCCAAGATCGACCGCTCCCGCTTCGAGCCGCTCGACTTCGCCGCGAACCCGCGCGCCAAGACGATGGCCAACGGCGCACTCAAGGGCATCCAGCCCGGCGTCCGCGACTTCGGCGGCGCGCCCGTCAAGCTCGTCGCGCCGATCGACTCGGCGGACATCTCCATCTGCCGCCAGGGTAAAGGCAACTGGGCACTCGAGGTCGAGGAGTACCACGGCCGCCACCCGCACCAGGGCTTCCCGATGGCCGTCCACTACCGCGTCCCCGCCGCCACATACGTCAAGGCGCATATCCTCTTCGCGATCGACCCCGACCCGAAGAAGGACGCCATCCTCACGCTACGCCTCGGCCAGTACGAGACGAACGGCGTCGGCGGCAACCGCCTCGGCGACGTGGTTCTCGACTTCACGGACGGCGTCCCCGACTGGTGCAAAAAGGTCGGCGAGGTGGAGTTCAACGGCAAGACCGCGCCGCTCTACTTTGCCGCCGTCGCCCTCAACGTCGGACCGGTCATAGACCAGGCCGCCCGCACGGACTCGTACATGGAGTTCGACCTCACGGGCAAGGGCTGGGAGAACTTCCAGCAGATCGACAACCGCATGAAGCCGGACCCGAACTCCGACAGCGCCTTCAACCTCTTCGGCGTCACGCTGGAGAAGGCACCATTCTCGGTAACCGTCCGCGAGGCGCAGCCGGGCAACATCTTCACCGCCGACGAGGGGGGTAAGAAGACGGCTTTCGACATAATCACCACCAAGACGGCCTCTGGTTCGGTCAAGTGGGTCGCGAAGGACATCGACGGCGTCGAGGCCTTCAAGGGCGAGGCGAAGTGGAGCGGCGCCGCCGGCTCCACGAACCGCGTGGACATCCCCTTCGGCAACGTCGGCCCCGGCTGGTATTCGCTCGACGTGACTTTCGCCGACGAAAAGGGCAAGGACCTCTTCACGCATGAGGCGGCGCTGGGCATCATGCCGCCGGCCGGTCGCAAGGTCTCGCGCAAGGACTCGCCATACGCCGTCTGGTGGTTCAACACCCACGGCTCGACGGGCGCAGCGGACATCGGCGGCCCGATCATGAAGAAGGCCGGCATCCGCAAGTTCTCGTGGAACTCGTTCTCGAAGACGGTCAAGGACGAGAACGGGCGCAGCAGGACGGTCATGGACCAGGACATGTACGACAAGTACGACACCACCGGATGCGGCAATTTCCACGTCCCAGGACGACGGGACAACTTCGACCCGGACAAGGGCGTCTTCCTCGACAAGACCGACAAGAAGACTGGCGCAATTACGAAGGGCGAGGACTGGTTCGTGCACGAGGTGCGGAAGTCGATCGACAGGATGCCGAAGGACTCCGTGCCGACGCCGATGATCTGGCATGAGTCCGCGCCAGGCTCAGGAATCGCCGAGGAGCTCATAGGCCGCGAAGTCCCGACTACGCCGTCCTACCCGATGGCCGAGGCCGACGCCAAGTACATCAATGAGTGTGCGCGCCTCCTCCGCAAGCATTTCCCCGAACTCGCGCCGCGCCTCCAGATCGGCAACTCGACCTGGTCGCATGGCGCGGTCGTCCACCCGCTCCGCAACGGCGCCAAGGCCGAAAGCTACGGGCGCGTCGGCATTGAGACCCCCTCGCAGACGATTGTCCCGGAGAAGCTGCAGGACTGCAACATCCAGGGGCAGCACGCCACGATGGACGCCTTCGAGGCGATTTCCGGTAAGACCGTGAAGTGCAACGGATCGTGGGAGTTCGTATACCGCACCGAGCGCGACCTCGGCATCAGGACACAGGCCGAATACTACATCCGCGACATCCTCATCTCGCTCGCCCACGACTACTATCTCATCAGCCCCGGCATCTTCTTCGACTGCTCCTCCGGCTACTACAACGGCCTCTGGGGCGGCTCCGGCCTCACCTACCGCTCGCCGTGGGTCTACCCGAAGCCGGCGATCGTCGCCTACGGCGTCCTGACTAAGGCCCTCGACGGCGTGAAGTTCTCCCGGCAGATAGACACTGGCTCGACGACCGTCTACGCAATAGAGTTCAAGCGCATCGACGGCAAGTACGCGACGGCGCTTTGGGCCTCGCGTGGCGCTGTGGAGTTCGCGGTCTCGTCGCCCTCTGGCGGCACGGTCGTGCAGATGCTCGGCAAGGAGTCGCCGCTCAAAAAAGGCGATTCAACAGTCAAGGCCGGTTCCTCGCCCGTTTATGTCATCACGGACAAGCCGCTGGCGTCCGCTACCGCCGGCGCGCGCACCTATCCCAAGGCGGAGAAGATCGTCGAAAAGGCGGTTGTTGTGGCGGAAATGGACGACTCCGACGAGATCGAGCTCGTCCCCGATCCGTGGCTGGCCACGGCGCACAGATTCCTCCCTCACCTCGAGCCCTGCGACGAGTTCACCGTCCGCAACGTCAAGGATCCGGAGAAGGGCCACTGCGTCGAGCTTGCGCTCGGTCCCGCCAAGGAGCCGCCGAAGAACAAGTTCATCGACCGCTACGTCACGCGCTACACGACGATGCGCTTCAAGGAGCCGAAGCCCATCGCGGGCAAGCCGAACGTCATCGGCGTGTGGGTCAAGGGCGACTCCAACTGGGGGCAGGTCCGCTTCGAGATCGAGGACGCGCAGGGCGAAGTCTTCAAGAACCTCTCCTCGGGATCGTGGTGGTGCTGCGACATCATGGACTGGCCGGGCAACCTCTGCGTCAACTTCGATGGATGGGCATACGTCTATTGCCCGCTCCGTGACACGACGCTCATCTCCGAGCGCAGCCCGGGGCCGGTGGTGGAGCAATGGTCCAGCGAGGGCGGCGACAAGGTCATCGACTTCCCGATCAAGCTCCGCGCCGTATCGGTCGGCATGAACCGCTCCAAGCTCGACCTCGTCGACTTCAAGCCCGCCTCCAACGTCCTCCGCTTCAAGGATGTCGGCGTAACGGCCGACTAGGGCGGCTTCAGAAAATCTTAAACAACCTGGGAACCAAAGAACCCAGGAGCTACTTGACTTGGAACAGCGGCTCCCCGAGCAGCAGCTCCTTGCGGATCACGCGGGTCGTTATCCCCCATTTGCCATTCCGCATGACCAGCGCGCGGCGGAGCACCAGGTTCCCGTCTTCAGGACGGAGTATGTAGAGCGGGGCGTTGCGATCCACTCCGCTGGCGACCTGGGGGGCTATCGCGCTTGGATCACGCGCGAAGAGCTTGCCAAGGGGATCGAACATGATCTTACCGGCCGTGACGGCCCTGTATGCCCGCAGCGGCCGCATGTCATCTTCATCGCCATCGTCCACGACCACGCGCTCGGACAGATTGCCGAGCAGTTCGCGAACCTCGTCCTCGCCATACGGCAGCGGCCCAAGGGATGCGATCGGTCCGTATGCCGAGTGCTTTTCGCGGAGAGACTGGCGCAACGACACCACGTCCATGGCGCGCATGGCCGACTTGAAGTCCGCAAGCGCATTGACCGCCCCGGTCTGGCGGCGCAGCGCCCCCTCGAAGCGGCGCCGAGGCGCCGCGAGGTTGGCGTCGGCGTCCTTGGCGTCCTTGGCGTAGTCCCGATCCCATTTGCCAAGAGCCTCGACGCACTTCTCCGTCAGGACATGAAGCTCGCCATCGGGGAGATCGGTGTCGAGGCGGCGGGCAAGCGAATCGAGTATCGGAGTCAGCCTGGCCGCGTATTGGCGCGACAGGTTGGCCCCATTGTCCTTCTTGCGGCGCGAATGCTCCAACGCGGCCTCCTTGATCTTGAGAAGCCTGATCGAGAACTCCACGTCATGCGGGAGGAGCAAGCCGTCGACGCGCTCGATCTTGTCGATCGTGCTTGCGTCGGCCTTCTCCCATGATGACGCGGCGACGCCTTCCAGCTCTACGAGGAGGGAGACGATCTCATTCGTACGCACCAGGTTGTCCTCCCGCATCTTGGCAAGCGTGCCGACATACGATGAGATGTGGTGATCTGCGAGCAGATCCGGTTCCTCGGCCCGCAGATAGGCCAGTTCGGAGGACAACTGCTCTATGGGGTCGTACATCTTCATCAGGGAGTCGAGCTTCTCCGCCTCCGCCGCGCGACGCTGGTCGAAGTCCCGTTCATGGCTCCTTTTACCGAGGAAGATGAAAAGGGCGACAAGCGCGGTTATGCCCACGGTCGCGGGCATGATGAAACGCCTCATCGTGCGGTTTCCGCGTCCTCGCAATACCCGTTCGGCCTTCCAGACGATGGTTTCGTCCTCCGGCTCCCTGTACCGGAACTCCCGCGCCGAAAGTATGTTTTTGATCGACTTGACGTCCGAACGCTTGACGGCCTCGGCTAGATCCGCGCACATCTGCCGCCACTTCTCCTCGCGTCTGCGCGCCTTTTCATGTTCCCGGCAACGCGATCTCGCTTTCTCGATGACCTCCCTGTCGTCAGGGCCGATGGTCCATCCCTCCGACTTCAATCTGTCTATTTCCGAGAGTGTCGAGACGGCGAGGTCGTAGCGCCATTCCCCAGACAGGCACTTCAGGAGCACCGCCACGTTGTCATGGCCGTCCTTCTCGCGCTTCGCCTCGTCGGCGCGCTCAAGGAACAGGCGCATCGCGAAGGATGGCGCGGCAAGTGGCTGGCCCTCCCATGCGTACGAGAGGAACTGCCGCGCGATTCGCACGGCCTCGGCCTTGTCTCCGGCTGCGCGTGCGTCGTTGAACTCGGCGAAGAGAAGCCTCTGCGCGGAGACTTCGTCGACGTCGTCGGGAAATGGGGTCATCCGCGAGCGGGCGGTGTCGGCCGTGTTGCTTGGATCAGGCGTTGGCATTTGGAAGCTATTGGGTAGTGTCTGATTATATGCCGCGGACGCCAAGAAGCGCCATGAGCCTTGACGACACTGCCGAAGGCGAGTATTCGTCCAAGGTGAAAGACCGTCCGGCTTCGCCCAGGGCGTCTGACAGGTGCTTGTCGCGGAGAAGCAGTTCTAGGCATTCGTTGAAGTCGGCGAAGTCGCGGAACCATAGGCCTCCATTGGCCCTCTTCGTCTGCTCGCGCAGAACCTCGCCGCTCGCGTGGACCAGGACGGGCCGTCGCGCCAGCCAGCTTTCAAGGAGCACGATGCCGAGGCTTTCGTTCACGGAGGCATGGCAGAAGGCCACGGCGCCGGCCATGAGATCGTGGCGCTTCCGTTCGTCCGCCACGTCGCCGAGATCTATCAGGCTTCCGGCGCATCCTTCCGGCACGTCCACGTTGCCGATGCCGGTGAGGACGAGCTTCAGGTCGATGTCCTTGTGGCATTCCCTGAACGCGGCCCAGTAGTCGATGATGAGCGGCGTGCCCTTCATCGGCTCCCTGCGGCCGCAATAGATGATGTACGGCGCGTCGGTGCCGGCCAGTCTGCGGCCCTCGGCGGGATCGGCCTCGAAGTCCGGCATCGCGAAGCCGGCCACGCACATCGGCTTGTCCGCGACGGCCCCCTTGTAAAGGCGGATAGCGAGAGCGCGCTCTTCCGGGGTGTTGAAGCAGAAGCCCCCTGCCATCTTGAAGGTCTCCTTGACCCGTGCCTCCCTGGCGTTATCCTCGTCATGGAGGCATGGCACAAGGAAGCCCCGTCCGGGCACGGCGGCAACTGCCGACATGACCAAGCCGAAAAGGTACGGCCCGGCCAGAACCCCGTCGTAGCTTGAGGAGGTGAGATGGTCGATCAGACCTGGGCACTCCACGTCGCCCAGGCCCCGGAGTCTTCCGCCATCGGCCGGGAAGCGGATAACCTTCAGGCCATCGAAGAGCGACTCGCCCTCCGGGATGTCATTGGTCCATTTCCCATCGCGGTTGGTGGAGCAAGTCGTCAAAAAGGTGACATCGCAACCGGCCCCGACAAGAAGACGGGACAGGTTCAGAAGAAGCGTCTCAGCCCCGCCTATGGCTCCGTCCAGCGGCAATCGCGGCGAAACCACGGCTATGCGCGGCGGATGTCCTCCATTTGCTTCGACTTCGTTCATGCCATCATTGTACACGAACATTGACGAAGCGATGCGTCGCGGGTGTGGCCAATTTTAGCCAGCGAAACGGCGCTTCGCGCGAAACACGAAAGCCGTCTTCGGCAGGGAGCGGCTATGTAGCCGCGCGGCAAGGCCCGCTTTAGCGCCAGTGGGCAAGCCCCAGTGCAAGAACGCGCCATTGCCGCGTCATTTCGTGACCCTATCTCGACGGACATTAAACGGACTTCGCCCGACACGAAGTGACACGAAAATGAGGCGTCTAAGACTGAACTAGAGCGGTTCCAAATAATCTGTAGCCGCAACATTCATGTCACGCGACGTGCACGGTTGCGCGGCAGAGCCAGCGGAATATCTTGCGCGGAGGCGAAGGGGGCGAGGAGGGCGCGCGAAGTCCGAGTCGCGTTGCGGTTGGGGGCGGGCGCCGCAGGCGGCCGAACCGCCGCAAATCGGCCGGAATCCGCCGCCAGGTGCGTCCGCGAGGCGACACCGAGTGGACGCAGACGCGCCACGCACATGGCGCATCGGCCCTGTGGCACCATTTGCGTTTTACCCGCGAAAATCCGCTTGGGCGAGGGTGAGGCAAGTTGCCGCCCC
>JAFSZJ010000066.1 GCA_017458965.1 Kiritimatiellia bacterium
CTGGTCTGGCTTGTCTTCATTCTCGCGATGCAAGCTGCATCGCGAGCGGGGCCGGAAGTCGGGCGGCTATAAAAAGAGCGCGTCCTCATCCATGCCCACCTCGGAGGCCCTTCCACAGGCCTGTGTGTATCGCACGAAAGAGAACGCGCCGATGTGACGCGTTCTGCTATGAGGATACACACAAGGCCCATGAGACCTAATGTCGATTAACGACGACGATGGGAAGTGTGGAAGGTTTCCGAGGTGGCGTCGTTTAGCAGTTCGCTAAATCAAATTGTCAGTTAGTCAGTTCGAGTGGCTAGTGGCCAGTTCTCCGTTGGTTGCAGCGCGGCACAAGCCGCACATGAAAAGTGTGGAAACTACTATACCAGATTCGCGAGCGCCGCGCGCCCCTTTGCCGTCAGGCGGTATTTCTGGAAGCGGGAATGCGGCTTGTCTGGAATCGTCCGCTCGACGAGGCCGGCAGAAAGTGCAGGGGTGATGTAACGAAGGCGGAGGTTTTTCCTGTCACGTATGTCCAATTGCAATTGAATTTCATTACTTGATTGTTCACCTTTCAATATCTGAAGCAGGGCATTAACTTGGGGTGTGACTTGGGGTGTGACTTGGGGTGTGACTGATGGCGCGACTTGTGCGGTGGCCGTCAGACTTCCCGCGCCGAGCTCCCTCGCCACCCATGCGGGATGGAAGAGGGTGATGCGGATGCCACCTTCGTCTTCTTCAATTACGGGATCGGTCAATCCCGCGTCCCGAAAACCGTCGCGAATTTTCTGTATGCCCCGCCCCCAGGCTTCAATGAACCCGGCCCGGTAGAACGTAGCGGCGATGTTTTTGTTGCCAATCCACAAGTCCCCGCCTTGCGCGTTCGCGAACGCGCACACCCACTTCAGGACATCGTCGTTCCACGATTCCTTGAACTCGACGTTCTGGCTCTCTGTTTTCGGGATTTTCGACATGGAGCTTTGCAGCGTTGGAATCAGTTGTTAGTCATCAGTAGTTAGGGCGTATGGTTCCGTGTATTCCGTGTGTTCCGTGGTTCAAGTTTCGTGTGTTTCGTGTATTTCGTGGTTTGAAAACAAGTGCCGTCGAAAGTCGAAAGTCTGAAAGTCGAAGGTTCTCGCGGCTTGTTCCCCGCTGGCTACTGCCTCAACGCGAGGTTCATGAACTCGGCGCGCGTCGCCGGGTCGGTGCGGAAGGAGCCGAGGACCGAGGACGTGGTCATGACGGAGTTCTGCTTTTCTACGCCGCGCATCATCATGCAGAGGTGGCGGCACTCCATCACCACGCCTACGCCGACCGCGTCGATGGCGTCCTTGACCTCTGTCGCGATCTGCTCGGTCAGGCGCTCCTGTATCTGGAGGCGTCGCGCATAGACCTCCATGATGCGGGCCAGCTTGCTAACGCCGAGGACCTTGCCCTTGGCTATGTAGCCAATGTGGCAGCGTCCGAAGAATGGCAGCAGATGGTGCTCGCAGAGGCTGTAGATCTCAATGTCGCGGACGATGACCATATCCGTCGAGCCGGTCTTGAAGACCGCCCCGTTAATCACGGACGGGGCGGTCTTGCCGTATCCGCCGGTCAGGAACCGCATGGCGCGGGCGAACCGCGCCGGGGTCTTCTTCAGACCTTCTCGATCGGGATCCTCGCCGAGTTCGACGAGCAGCTCCCTGGTAAGCTCCTCTATGCGCTTGTTGTCCATTTGGCCCACGCTACGGTATGAGGTGGAACGCCTCGACGATGTCGTCGATGGCCTTGCCGACGATCGGGCGAAGCCCGCCGAAGAGGGCCGCGTCGATGGCCGCGCGGGCGCTGTATTCGCCAACTTCCAGGCGGTCGAAGGCCTCCAGGGCGGTCTTGCCGGCGGTGGCGGCGAAGCGGTTGCGGACGATTATCGCCGGGGTGCGGGGGCAGAGCGTCTTGGCGATCTTGGCGGTGGTGGCGCGCGCCGGAAGCGTCGGCATCTCGCGGAGCATGATGTAGCTCTCCGGGATGACGCGGGGATCGAAGGTGGCGTCGGAGACCGCGAAGCCCATAAGGGACGGCGGCGTTGCGATGGCGATGGCGTTGAACTCCGGGTGCGCCGCGAAGACTGCCTCGATGATCTCGGACGCGCCGCGGCGGAGGTCCTCTGGGGCCGCGTGGGCTCGGTCGATCGCCGGGTCGCAGACGATGAAGCCCTTGCCGGAGCGGATGGCGAAGAGGCCAGACGAAGCGGTGAAGAGCCCCTGCGCGTAGGCGCGGCGCGTAAGCGCGGCGGCGTTCTCACGGAGGGCGGCCTCCTCGGCGGGGCAGCGGACAGGTGCGCCGCCGGCGACGCGGACGGTGTCGTCGATCTGCGGGGCCTTGGCGATCTTGCCGAGGCGCTTGGCGTTGATGGTGGTCCTGGCGCAGAAGTCGAGCGCCTCCATGCGGGTGAAGGCCTCGGGGAGCGTGGCGCCGGCGACGCAGGCGCCGTGGTTCTCGAGGATCGTGCTGAAGACGCCCTTGGCGAACTCCGCCGCGAGGTTGCGGCCAAGCTCGATGCTTCCGGGGATCTCGTATGCGGCAAAGCTGACGCCGCGGCAGACGTCCGCGAAGGCGCCGCACGAATCGATCTTCGGCATCATGCCGGCGACGGAGAGCGAGACAAGTGCCGGCGGGTGCGCGTGGAGGACGGCACGGACGTCGCGGCGGCAGTCAAAGACGGCCCTGTGGAAGGGGTATTCGCTCGAAGGCTTGTGGCGGCCGACGATCTCGCCGTTCTTCTTCACGCAGACGATGTCGGCTGGGGTGAGCGAGCCCTTGTCGATGCCGCTCGGGCTGATCCACATGTCGCCCTTGTCGTCCAGGATGGAGATGTTGCCGCCGCTGGTCGTCGTCATGCCGCGGTCGTACACGCGCTTCATGAACTCGACGATCTGTTCGCTAGGATGAATGCAAGAGTAGTTTTTCATAAGTCGGGGGGGAGGTTAGGGTTGAAGGGTTGAAAAGTTGAAGAGTTGAAAAGTTGAAAGGTTGAAGGGTTGACTAGAAGCCGAAGTAGCGCTCGGCGTTGCCGTAGCTGATGTCGCGGACGATCTGGCCGACGAGGCCGAGGTCGCGCGGTATGTCGCCGGCCTCCATCCACGAGCCGAGAAGGTCGCAGAGGATGCGGCGGAAGTATTCGTGGCGCGGGTAGCTGGTGAACGAGCGGCTGTCCGTGAGCATGCCGACGAAACGCGATAGGAGACCGAGCTGGGAGAGGAACTCCATCTGGTCGCGCATGCCGCGCTTCTGGTCGTTGAACCACCAGCCGCTTCCCAGCTGGATCTTGCCGGCGGTCGGGCCGCGCTGGAAGTTGCCGATCATTGCGCCGAGGAGGACGTTGTCGCGCGGGTTCAGGTTGTAGATGATCGTGCGCGGGAGGAGGTCGGCGGAGTCGAGGGTGTCGAGGAGCCTGGAGAGGCCGCGGGCGACTGGTTGGTCGTCGATGCTGTCGCATCCGGCGTCGGGGCCGACGAGCTTGAAGATGCGCGACGAGTTGTTGCGGATGGGGCCGTAGTGGAGCTGCCATGTCCAGTCGGACTCGGCGTCCATGCGGCCAAGTTCCACGAGCATGCCGAAGAGGAACGAATCGGCTTCGGCGGGCGTGGCGTCGCGACCGGCGCGGACGGCGTCGAAGATGGCGGACATCTCGGCGGTCGTCGGGAGGGCGACGTCCGGGACTGTCGGTATGCCGTAGTCGGAGAGCCGCGATCCGCATTTGGCGAAGAAGTCATGGCGCGACCGTAGTGCCGCGAGGAAGCCGTCGAATGTCGATATGTCGGTTCCGGCCGCCGCCGCGAGCCGATCGACCCACTCGTTCCAGCGTTTGGCGTTGGCGACCTGCGTGGCGCGGTCCGGGCGCCATGCGGGAAGGACCTTGACCTTGAAGTCGGATCCCGCTTCCTGCTCGGCGCGGATGGCGGCATGGAAGGCGAGGTCGTCGCAGGGGTCGTCGGTCGTGCAGACGACGCGGACGTTGGAGCGGGACATGAAGCCGCGGGCGCTGAAGTCCGGCGACTGGAGCATCTCCTTTGTACGGTCCCAGATGGAGTCGGCCGTGGCCGGCGAGAGGATGTCCTTGATGCCGAAGAAGCGGGCGAGCTCGAGGTGGGTCCAGTCGAAGAGCGGGTTGCCGACGAAGTACGGCATGCACGCGGCGTAGGCGTCGAACTTCTCGCGCCATGAGGCGTCGCCGGTGACGAGGCGCTCGTCGACGCCGTTGGAGCGCATGCCGCGCCACTTGTAGTGGTCGCCGGCGAGCCAGAGCTCGGCGACGTCGCCCCAGCGCTTGTCCTGCGCGATCTCGGCCGGCGGCAGGTGGCAGTGGTAGTCGATGATCGGCATGCCCTCGGCGTAGCCGTGGTACAGCTCGCGCGCGGCAGGCGTATGCAGGAGCCAGTCGTCGTCAAGGTAGGTCGGTGTTTGCATTTTCAAGTCCGTTCGCGTAGGTGGGGTGGGGGAGGTATGTGTCGTCGCGGGAAGGCGCTAGACCTTGACGAGTTCGTACTCGCGCGTGCCTATGCCGATCTTCTCGGCGTGGGAGAGCTGGCGCGTCCAGTCGGTCCCCTCCGACAGGGAGCCGAAGTGGTCGCGGCCCTTCACCTTGCTTTCGCCGAGCTTGCTGTCGCGGTTCGGATCCGCCGCGTTGACGGCGTCGGCGGCGGCCTGGTCGCAGGCCACCGGGTCGAAGGAGGCGAAGATGCCCACGTCCGGCACTATCGGCGCGTCGTTCTCGCAATGGCAGTCGCAGTTCGGAGAGATGTCCATCGCGATGTTGATGTGGAAGTTCGGGCGGCCCTGGACTACGGCCTTGGCGTACTCGGCCATCTTGCGGTCGAGCAATCCCGGCGCGTCGAAGCCCGTCGGCGCGATGGCGTCAACCGGGCAGACGCCTATGCAGCGTCCGCAGCCAAGGCACTTCGAGTCGTCGATTTTGCATTTGCGGTTCGCGATCTTCGGTGCGTCGTGGGCGCAGATCTTCGCGCAGTTGCCGCAGCCGACGCATTTCGACGCATCGACGGCGACCCGGCCGTCGCAGTGCTGCGCCATCTTGCCGGCGCGAGAGCCGCTGCCCATGCCGAGGTTCTTGATCGCGCCGCCCATGCCGCACATCTCGTGGCCCTTGAAGTGGTTGAGCGAGATGACGATGTCCGCGTCCATGATGGCGCGGCCGATCAGCGCCTCCTTGAGCAGCTCGCCGCCCTCGATCGGCACGGCGACGTCGTCGGTCCCCTTCAGGCCGTCGGCGATGATCACGGGGCAGTTCACGTTGTAGGGGAGGAAGCCGTTAAGCCACGCCGTCTCGGTATGCTCGATCGCGTCCTTGCGCGAGCCGACGTAGAGGGTGTTGCAGTCGGTGAGGAACGGCTTGCCGCCGAGCGCCTTGACCTTGTCCACGACGGTGCGGGCGAAGTTCGGTCTCAGGAATGCGAGGTTGCCGCGTTCGCCGAAGTGTATCTTGATGGCTACGAACTTGCGATTGAAGTCGATGCCGCCAAAACCGGCCTTGTCCATGACGCGCGCCAGCTTCTCGCACAGGCCGTCGCCGAAGGCCTTGGTGCGCATCGACGAGAAGAAAACCTTTGATTTGCTCATGACGCAATGCTACCAGAACCGAGTCCGCCATGCAATGAGATGCGTGCGTCATTCGGGAGCACTTTTCCCTTTATCGCCAAATGGTATTTCTTTCCGGCCCCAGACAGGTCGGAAAAACAACCCTTGCGCGGCATTTCGCCACTGACTATCTCAACTGGGAGGAAAAGCAGACTCGGCTTTTGGTGCTAAAAGGGGCGAAAGCCGTCGGAAACGAACTCGCGCATTTCCAAACAGAGACTGGCGCAACACATGCATTCCAGGTGGTGCTTGACGCCGAATACGAAGGGCGTGACTGTTTTGCAAGCACAGACCCAGTTGTTGTTCCCGCGAAGACGTTCTTGAGCCAACTGGTTTGATCCTCTCGGGTCTGAAGGGAATTATGAGGCAAAGTCCGCGAAGTTCTGTCGCCACCGCGCCGGTTTCGGGAAACCGCCGGGGATGCGCGTGCGCATTTGGCGTCGCCATGTCGCGGTGTGCTGAAACTGCGTTTTGCCCACCGCCCCCTGCCATCTGATACAATCTTTATGTTCTCCGCCTTGCGCAACGGGCGCCATGGTCGGCGGGGAGATCTGGAGAAAACAACATGAAGAAGATCGCCAGCGTATTCGCGGCGGCCGCCGTCGCGGCCGCGTTCATGACGGGCTGCGGCCAAGGTGGAGCGCAGCAGAAGCTCAAGATAGGCGTGTCGCTTCCGGCGGCCGACCACGGCTGGTCCGGCGGCATCGTGTCTGCGGCGGAACTCGCCAAGAAGGAGGTCGAGGCGGCCAACGCCGACGTCGAGGTCATCGTCACGATCGGCAAGGACGCGGCGGAGCAGCACGACAAGATAGACAACCTTGTAGCCCGCGGCATCGACGCCCTAGTCGTGGTGTGCCAGGAGCCAGGCCCCATCACCCCGGCATGCGTCCGCGCCCATGACAATGGCGTCTACACGGTCATCGTCTCCAACCCGATGAGTGATCCCTCCTGCCAGGACCTCTTCATCAACGGCGACAACACAAACCTCGGCGAGCAGGCCGCGCGCGCCATCGGCAAACTCGCCGGCGGCAAGGGCGACGTGCTTGTCATGGAGGGCATCCCGTGCCCGATCAACACCATGCGCGTCGAGGGCTTCAACCGCGTCATCAAGGAGGAATTCCCGGAGATCAACATCCTCGAGTCGCAGCCCGCATGGTGGGACACCGAGAAGGGCATGAACCTCATGGAGGTCTATCTCAACAAGTACAAGAAGATCGACGCCATCTGGGTCGGCGACGACGATGTCCTCGTCGGCGCGATCCAGGCCTACGAGAACTCCGGACGCAATGACATCAAGGCAATGGTCGGCGGCGGCGGCAGCAAGATCGTCGTCAAGCGCATCATGGATGACGACCCAGTCGTCCGCGCCACGGTCACATATCCGCCGATGATGGCGCACCGCGGCATCATCGAGGCCCTCAAGGGACTCCGCAACGGCAAGAAGCCCATCGACGGCGTCTCCGAGATCATCATTCCGTCCGAGATCGTCACCAAGGACAACGCCAAGGACTTCTACTACCCGGATTCCCGGTACTAGGCCGTGAGCTGCCGCATGAGGGGACCAAATGGACTGCGAAGCGCCATCCTCATGGTGGCGCTTTGCCCTCTGGTCTTCTCCGGCTGCTTCTCCACGCTTGTCCGCTGGAGCGGTCCGCCGTCAACGGGCCAGGCGATCGGCGCGGCCGCGCTGGACATCGTCACCGCGCCGATCCAGCTGCTCTGGGCGGCGGGCGCCGGGTTTGATGAGCTCCGCACACGCCGGGAGAAGCGCGCGTACGAGCGCGAAGTCGAAAAGACCGTCCGCAGGTTGCGCGAGGACCCGTCGCTCATCCCCACGAACTCCGTGGCCTTCGACCCATGGGACAGCTATGTGCCAACGGCCATCTCGCGTCTCGTGGGCGACAGGGCGATGCCGTTCACGATCGAGCAGCTTGTCGCTATCGACGAGATATGGGAAAAGCAGTCGGCCCGCATCGCGGCCGGCCAGGGCGGGTGGGTTGCATCCTGCCCAGGCCTCTGGGCGCGCCCGGAGTGGACGCCGGAACACCTCGCATCCGTCTGCGGACGCATCCAGCAAGGCCCTTACTTTCGCAGGGGGGAGGCTAAGGGATATGCCGCCAACACCAACACGCCCATAGACAGCCTCTACCTCATCCTCGCGCATGATGCCGGGTTCCTTTGCGACCCCGTGACGGACAAAAAAGACGATGTCCGCCAGCTCGCCCGCTCCAACGTCGTCTCGCGCATCACGCACGACGAAGGCTGGCGTACTGTCCTGCGCGAGCTATACCGAGTGGATGAATGGGCGGCCCCGCCAGAAGCCAAGGTCACGGACGACGAGTGCAGCGAGATCCTTGAGCGGATGCGGCGTGACGAGTGCATCATCGCGAAGCCTTCCATCGAGGTCTTCGACACCCCGGAAGCCGCCCGCGCCGCGCTCCTTGAGCGGCTTGGCGACTGGAACGGCCGTTGCGCCCTGATATGCCGCAACCCAGGAGACATAGCCGTCGGCGAGCGTTGCTACGCCGACGCGACAGGCCCCGTGCCGGAGTTCGTCGCCTTCGTCCGCGCCAACGCCCTTGTCACCGCCATCGCTGACTGGGGTTCGACCCCGGAGACGCTTCAGGCGGCGTTGTGGATCGACCGCAAGTTGTGCGAACGCCTTGGCCTGCCGCCACCTGCGGGACCGAAGGGGAAGGGCTACGACTCCGACATACGGAGACTCCGCGAACGCTTTGCCTTTGGATATAACAAGGTCATCTCGAACGATGAGCGGGCGCAGGGGCTGCTCAAGGCCTCCGAGAGGTTTATGGCCAGACTCGAGGAAATCGTCGGAAAGGACTTCGCCACGAAGGGACCGCAGCAGTCCGTGTACTCGTGGGACGAGGAAGGCTTCATGCGGATCGATGTGGCGCATTCGATGTCCGATTGGAGGACTCTGCCTCCATGGAGGTTGCAGATCGCAAGCGATCTTGTGTTCGGACGCATGCAGGGTTTCGGGTCCGTTACCCCGGCTGACCGCGCCCGCTTCTGCCTCGATGCGGCGGCATACGCATCATGCGCCGGCGTGAACGCCTATGTATGGGACTCCTTCGCGAGGCCGTTCCTTGCGGAGGCGTTCGCCATCGACCCCGCTCTCCGCGCCGAAGCCGAGGCGCTCGGCCTGCCACGCTAGAGCGGGTCGGAGAGATCGTTGAAGGGTGTTGAAGGTGCCGCTGGCGCGGCCGTTGAAAGTGCCGCGAGCGCGGCCGTTGAAAGGGCGTTGAATGAGCCGCTTGCGCGGCCGTTGAAAGGCGAGCGCTAACGCATGTAGGAGGTTTAGGAAGTTTAGAAGGGTTTAGGAGGTTTAGAAGGGTTGAGTTCCTAGTTCCTTGTTTCTTGTTTAGAGTTGTTTGTTCCTCGGTCCAATTATTCGTCATTCGTACTTCGTCACTCGTACTTTGTCCTTCGCCGCGCAGCGGCGTCTCGCCCCCGCTTCCTTATCAGTTGGAGTGCGGCGCGAACTTCTGCCAGTATCCTACGGCGAATATGGCGACGAGAAGCACCGGCAGCACCCATGTGAGGTAGAAGCGCAGCCATTGCGGAAAGCGCATTCCGGTTCCGGCGTCGGCCTCTGCGGTGAACTTCTTCCAGCCCCATCCATAGCGGCTGGTGCAGAAAACGCAGAAAAGCAGGCTCCCAAGCGGCAGCAGGTTGTTGGACACGATGAAGTCCTCGCAATCGAGTACCCCTCCGATGCATGGGACGTTGAACGACTTCCACACGTTGAAACCTAGGACGCACGGCATGGTCAGCAGTGTCAGAAGGACGAAGTTGAATATTGCGGATCTGCTACGCGACCAGCCGTAGGTGTCCATGAAGTAGGCTATGCAGTTCTCGACCACGGCTATGACCGTCGTCAGCGCCGCGGCCGCCATGAAGACGAAGAAGAGCGCGCCGAAGACGTGGCCCGCCACAGGGCCCATGCTGTTGAAGACGTTTGGCAGGGTTATGAAGATCAACCCGGGCCCTGCGTCGGGTGAGACCCCGAATGCGAAGCAAGCCGGGAAGATGATCATGCCGGCGGTGAGCGCCACGAAGGTGTCTAGGCCGACGATGATCGCCGATTCGGAGAGAAGTGTCCGCTCCCTGCCAAGGTAGCTGCCGAAGATGCACATCGCTCCAATGCCGATGGACAGTGTGAAGAAGGCCTGGTTCATCGCATCGTTGATGAGTTGGGAGAGTCCGGATGCCGTCGCGCGGCTGAAGTCTGGTCGGAGGTAGAACCTCAGACCATCCGCGCCGCCTTCCAGGGAAATCGAAAAGATGGCCAGCCCGATCATGATGAGCAGAAGTCCCGCCATCATTGTCTTCGTCACGCGCTCCACGCCGTTGCGTACGCCAAGCGCGCAGACGCCGAAGCCAGCCGCCGACGTGATGAACGTCCAGAAGGCCATGTCCACAGGGTCTCCAAGCATCGATCCGAAAAGGCCACCGACGTATCCCGCGACATCCTCGGTGCCGGCCGGGGCGATCAGGGCGCCGGACAGCCCCTTGAACATGTATTCCACCATCCAGCCGGCGACGGGGATGTAGAACATCATGAGCGAGTAGGAGCCGACAATGGTCAGCCACCCGAAACGACGCCAACCGGATCCGGTGGCGCTTTCCCCTCCCGGTCCGAGCTTTCTGAGGGCGCCGCCCATGTTCAATTTGGCGGCGCGGCCCACGGCGAACTCCATCACCAGGATCGGCAGCCCCATGATCGCCAAAAAGACCAGATATGCCAGAAGGAAGACAGCCCCTCCGTACTTTCCGGTTATGAACGGGAAACGCCATACGTTCCCAAGCCCGATGGCGCATCCGGCCGAAAGAAGCAGGAACCCAAGCCTGCTCTGTAGAGTCTCGCGCTTCGCTACGTTAGCCATGTCAATTGATCCGAATTCGCTTCCGTGTCACCGCCGCCTCGCATGTTACCAAGTCTGCAAGGCACATGAATGAAATGATAGCAGGAACAACATGTCGATGTTGGGCGATCTTCTGCGCTCGGTGGCGGAAGCGAGCTTCATCAGGCGGGCCGGATCGTTGCGTTGCGACGCCCGCCTTCCGCAAGCCCTCTTCCTTCCGCCATCTTCGCGCCCATATATGGGTATGTTGCCATATGATGCGCGGCGACGCGGGGAGTTACGGCCGAGCATTTTGTCGGCGCCGCGTAGCGGCATTCCGGCCGGCGAAATGACGGACGCCCCCGCTTCGCCGCGCAGGACAATCGTCCATGATCGTCGGTCGCGAAGCGACCAGTAAGTGCAAGTGGGGGACAAGCCTATTAAGGAGAGAGGCGCCAATGAAAAAGTTTGCCACATGGCTGGGGAAAATGTATAATCCTCAACGTTGTTTTTACCCGCTTCGTTCCGGGCGCGTTCCGGAACTTCGTCCCTCCGGGGGCGAACCCATGAAGACGAGAAATTGAACAAGACCCCTACATCGCTGGTCTCCGATGGCGTCGCCGTAAGCGCGTACGCCAAATTGAATCTAACTCTGGAAGTGCTCGGGAAGCGCCCGGATGGCTACCATGCCATCCGCAGCATTGTGGTTCCGGTCGGGCTTCATGACGATGTGGTGGTTTCCGTTTCTGGCGATGGGGCCGACGGCGATGTTTCGCTTGAGGTTGTCGCGGACGGCGCAGACATCTCGCGCATAGGCGCAACGGGCGACAACCTCGCGGTCCGGGCGGCTCGTCTTTTCATGGAACGGACCGGATGCCATGTCCCGCTCGCCATCCGCATCGTGAAGCGCATACCCATCGGCGGTGGGCTTGGCGGTGGAAGCGCCGACGCGGCGGCGGTCCTTGTCGGCCTCAACTCGCTCGTCACTCGTCACTCGTCACTCGTCACCCCATTATCGACGGCCGATCTCATGGAAATGGCCGCCATGCTTGGCAGCGACATCCCGTCTCTCGTCCATGGGGGCACGGTCGTGATGGAGGGGCGCGGCGAGAAGGTGCGCCCGCTTGCTATGGCCGACGGACGATCGCCGATCCCCGCGCTACCGGTCGTGCTCGCCAACCCCGGCGTCTTCGTTTCCACGGCAGAGGCATATCGCGCTGTGCGCGATGATTTGACCGATACGCCGATTTTAGGTACAATTTATGACACTGTTTCCCGCGGGATGGACTTCGCGTCCGTCGCCGCGGCGTTGCGGAACGACCTCGAAGACGCGGTCCTGCCGCGCCACCCTGAAATCGCGGCCCTTGCGGCGGCGATGCGCGGGGCGGGTGCCAGGGCTGTCCTTATGTCGGGAAGCGGCGCCACCGTCTTCGCTCTGGCGGAGGACGATGAGGAGGCGGAACGCATCATGCGGGCGTTGCCCGCGGGATGCTGGAGGACTTTGACCAGACTATTGCCCGATGGTGTAATGGCAGCACACGGCCCTTTGGAGGCCTGAGTCCTGGTTCGAATCCAGGTCGGGCAACCACCCTCGCGGGTGAATGCGGTTTTACTAGGATCTCACAACGATGGAAACTCCCCTTGGCGCTAAAAAACTGAAGATCTTCTCAGGGTCGGTGAACCAGGCCCTGGCGAAGCGGATTTCGGCCTACATCGGCAAGCCGCTCGACGGCATCGACATCACGCGCTTCCCCGACGGCGAGAAGTTCGTCCAGATACGCGAGAGCATCCGCGGCTGCGACGTCTTCGTGATCCAATCGACATGCCGTTCTCCTGACGAGGCGCTGATGGAGCTCTTCATCATGATCGACGCCATGCGCCGCGCCTCGGCCGAGCGCATCACGGCGGTCATCCCGTACTTTGGCTACGCGCGCCAGGACCGCAAGGACAAGCCCCGCGTGCCGATCACGGCCTCCCTCGTCGCAAAGCTTATTGAGGCCGCCGGCGCCAACCGCGTCCTCTGCCTCGACCTCCACGCCGCGCAGATCCAGGGCTACTTCGACATACCGGTGGACCATCTCCACGCCTCGCCGGTATTCATCAAGTACCTCAAAGGCCTAAACCTCCCCAATCCGATCGTCGTTTCGCCTGACACGGGAGGCGTTAAGACGGCCAACTGGTACTCGAAGCAGCTCGGCACCGGCATTGGCTTCGTGGCCAAGGAGCGTCGCTCCGACTCCGAAGTCGAGGCGCTGAACTTCGTCGGCGACGTGCAGGGCAAGGACGTCATCATGATCGATGACATGACGTCCACCTGCGGCACCCTCGTCGCCGCCGCGAACATCCTCAAGGAGCATGGCGCGACGAGCATCCGCGCCGCCGTCTCGCACGCGATGCTCACCCAGGCGGGCCTCGAGCGCCTCGCCGCATCCCCGATCTCCGAACTCATCGCAACGGATTCAGTGCCCATGGCGACAGGCATCTCCGGCTACCCGGTCACGATCCTGTCCGTCGGCGAGCTGATCGGTGACGCGATCCTGCGCATCCACAACGACGAGTCGGTGAACTCACTCTTCGAGGTCTAGCCCGGATGGCTGACCTCCCAACAAGCCACAAGGAAGTGAAGACATGGCAAACACGATAAAACTGAAGGCCGAGGCGCGCACCGCCCATGGTTCGGGCGAGGCTAGGCGCGTACGCCGCGCTGGCGCTATCCCCGCCGCGCTTTCGCGCCTTTCGAGCGGGACGCAGACGATCCAGCTCGATGCGCACGAGTACATGATGGCGATGCGCCACGAGGCCTCCGACCAGGTCCTCGTACAGCTCGAGGTCGGCGGCGAGACGATCCACGCCCTCCTCCGCGAGGTCCAGCGCGACGTCATCGACGGCTCGCCTATCCACGCCGACTTCTCCGAAGTCGATATGTCGAAGAAGATCCGCGCCTCCGCGGCCATCCGCCTCGTCGGCGAGCCCGACGGCGTCCGCAACCAGGGCGGCGTCCTCGCGCAGGCGACGCACGAGATCCAGATCGAGTGCCTCCCGACCGACCTCGTCGAGAGCTTCGACGTCGATGTGACCGATCTCAAGGTCGGCGATTCGATCACCGTCGCCGACCTCAAGCTTGGCGATGCGTACACGATCCTCACGCACGGCGACACGCCGATCGCGTCCGTCTCCACCGTCAAGGAGGAGGTCGTCGCGACGCCAGCCGAGGGCGAGGAGCCTGCGGCCCCCGAAGTCCTCTCGAAGGGCAAGAAGGAGGAGGAGGCCCCTGCGGCCGACGCCCCGGCGAAGGGCGGCAAGAAGTAGCGACAGGCTAGCGACGCGCCATGCCCATGAAGCTCATAGCCGGCCTTGGCAACCCCGGACCCGAGTATGCGGAGACCCCGCACAACGTCGGGTTCAGGGTCGTCGACCTCGTGGCGGAGCGCTCCTCCGCCTCGTGGAAGGCCGAGTCGAAGTTCATGGGCGGCGTGGCCCGCGCGAGGTTTGGTGGCGTGGAGGCGCTTCTGGTGAAGCCCACCACGTACATGAACCTCAGCGGCGAGTCGGTCGGACGCACCGCCCGCTACTTCGGCGTGAAGCCGGAGGACGTGGTGGTCGTCTCGGACGACGCTGACCTTCCCGCAGGGCGCATCCGCATCAGGATGCGCGGCGGATCGGGCGGCCACAGGGGCCTGCAGTCGGTCATAGACTGCCTCGGCACCGACGGCTTCGTCCGCGTCCGCGTCGGGATAGGACGCTCCGCATTCGGCGGGCCGCTTGTCGACTATGTGCTCGGCCGCCCGTCCCCGGAGGACGAGGAGGCGCTGCGCCGGGCGATGCCCGTCGCGGCCGACGCGGTGGTCTGCGCTGCTTCGCGCGGAGCCACCGAGGCGATGAACAGATTCAACGGCGCGCCGGCCGAGGAGTCCGACGCACCGAGGCAGGAACAACAACGGGATTGAACCCACCATGAAGAAGTACGATGCACTCTATATCTTTGTGAACGCCGTCCGCGACGACGCCATCGAGCCTCTCGTCGAGAAGGTCGGCGCCGACATCACGCGCCTGGGCGGCAAGGTACTCGGCTCCGAGATGCTCGGCCGCAAGACCTTCGCGCGTGTCATGAAGAAGAAGGAATCGGGCGTCTATGTCCGCGTCCGCTTCGAGCTGGATCCGGCCAAGGTGGCCGAGCTCCGCGCCCGCTACGCGCTCAACGACGAGATCTTCCGCGTCCAGATCCTGGCCGTGGACGATCGCCGCGAGGCTCTCGTCGTCGAGCAGAACGCCCGTCGCAAGGCAGCCGCCGAAGCGGCCGCCGCCGCGGCTGAGACGACGGCCGACGAGGTCGCCGTCCCCGAGGAATAGCGACAGGCGCCGCGCATCGGCGCGCGCGTACGGACAGGCCGCAGTGGCCAGGCATCAACAAGACAGGACAGAGAGGAGGCAACCATGGCATCGCTAAACAAAGTGATTTTGCTCGGCAATCTCACGCGCGACCCGGAACTTAAGAAGTCCCCGGCAGGTGTGTCCGTGGCCAAGCTCCGGATGGCGGTCAACGAGACGTATCGCGACCGGCAGACGGGGCAGTCCAAGGAGGTCGCCTGCTTTGTCGATGTCACCGTCTGGGAGAGGCAGGCCGACTCGTGCGGCCAGTACCTCACCCGCGGCAGCCAGATACTCGTCGAGGGGCGTCTCATCTACGAGGAGTGGAAGAACGCCCAGGGCGAGGCCCGCAACCGTCTGAGCGTGCGCGCCGACCGCGTGCAGTTCATAAACACCGCCCGTCGTCCCGAGCCATCGGGCCAGCAGCAGGCTCAGGGGGCTGGCGCCCCCGCCGCCGCTCCGGTCCCTGCGCCCGCCGCCGTGGCCCAGCAGCCGGCCCC
>JAFSZJ010000067.1 GCA_017458965.1 Kiritimatiellia bacterium
GTTGACCGTCGAATGGCGGCGAAGGGCCATCATCGCCTACGCCTTCCGGGAATATGGCATCTTGAGGAGGCTCCTCCCGCCAATCATCGGCGACCAGATGATGCTTCCATTGACCTAGGCACCCACCTCCGGCCATCAAACGGAAGCCCGCCGCGTTGGAAAATTTCGGCGGGGTGACATCTCGTCTTCCTCAACTGCGATTTTTAGGTTTAACGCGGAGCCGCAAAGAACGCAGAGGACGCAAAGATCCGGAAGGTCTGGCCACTCATACTGCTCCCATATCTGCTATCTTTCATCTCTCATCTTTACTCTTTCATCTCTCATCTGTTATCTATTATCTATTATCTGCTATCTACTATCTGCCCCCTCCCCTCGCCCCCATGCACCTCTACCTCCACATCCCGTTCTGCGCATCGAAGTGCCCGTATTGCGGGTTCTATTCGGTCGTCCGCGACGGCATTGGCGACTATGCGCGGCTTCCGGCAATCGAGGCACAGCTCCGCCCTGCGGACTTTCCTAACGCTCCGAATACGATCTATTTCGGCGGCGGGACACCGAGCCTCCTTGGACCGGATGGATTCGAGGCGCTTGTCGCTTCGCTGCGCGAAGATGCCGGAATATCACTTGAAGAAGCGACGGAGTGGACCGTCGAGCTCAACCCTGCCTCAACGACGCCGGAGCTTCTCCGCGCAATGCGGCGGGCGGGGGTGAACCGCTTGTCCATAGGCGCGCAAAGCCTGTGCGACGCGACACTCGTCCGCATCGGGCGCATCCACGATGCCGACGCGGTCCGCCGTGGCTTCTCGTTGGCAAGGGCTGAGGGCTTCGACGATATCGGTCTTGACCTCATAGCAAACCTCCCCGGCGTATCCGTCCATGAATGGCGCGAGACCATCTCCGATGCGCTGCGCCTTAAGCCGGTGCACATATCCGTCTATTCGCTCATCATCGAGGAGGGCACACCATTCGCGTCCGCCGCTGACAAAGGCACACTTGGACAGCGGCTCGACGATGACGCGGAAATGGATCTTCTATCCGAAACCGAAGATCTTCTTTCCTCCGAGGGCTTCGTCCGTTACGAGATATCCAACTACGCGCTTCCTGATCGTGAATGCCGCCACAACCTCGGCGTCTGGCGCGGTGAGGACTACACCGGGCTTGGACCGGCCGCATCGTCGCGCAACGGGCTTGTCCGCCGCACCAACGCCCCAGATCTGGATGGCTATCGAAAGGCACTTGCCAAAAGGACCTTGCCGCCCGCCGCGGAACTTGACACGCTCACGCCGGACGAGGACGCGAAGGAGCGATTCATCTACGGGCTAAGGACATGGGAAGGCGTATCGCCGCAGGAGTTCGCCATGCGACATCCTGCGGCAAAGCCGTTCGTCGCGGAGTGGGAAAACCGGCTTGCGGTTCTGTCTTCCCTTGGTCTCGCCGAACCTTTCAACCCTTCAACCTTTCAACCTTTCAACCTTTCAACCCTTCAACCTTTCACCCCTTCACCCCTTCAACCTTTCAACTCTTCAACCCTAACGTCCCGCTGGCGTCTTACGCCGCGCGGGTTCGAGGTGTGCGACTCCGTCCTTACCGAATTCGCGTAGAGCGGGCGAGGACGAGCATGAAGACGAGCGGCACGCCGATGCCGCGGACAAGGAGCGGGTGGAAGATGGCCGCCACTGTGAAGGCCGCTATTGCGGCGGCGGCGCCACGCGACCTCACGTCGTCCGAACGGAGCCCCATCGCGAAAGAGCCCGCGAGGATCGCGAGAAACGCGACCAGCGCGGGGATGCCCATCGTCGATGCCATTACGAGGTAGAGGTTCTGGATGTCTGGTTCGCTCGGGCCGGTCGCCCTGGGAACGGCATCGTAGAAGGCGCCTATGTTGCGCTGATAGGAGCCCGGACCGACGCCGATGAGCGGGCGTTCAAGCGCCATCATCGTCGCCGCCTGCCATTCGGGGTAGCGTCGCGTCGGTTCTCCCGCCTGCCATTCGAGCGTCGCGCCCTCGGTGTATGCGACGGCGCCGCCGTCCACATGGTATGGCAGCGCCGATGTGACGGTCGAGGTGAAGTTGTCGCGTGGCGCATGTGGCGCCGCGAAGACGAAGAGGGCGACTAACGCGGCGGCCGTGACGGCCCCCAGCCATTTGCGGCGGCCGAAGGCGAGGGCGGAGATGGCGACGCACGTCGCGGCGAGCGCCGGTCCTGACAGCATTACGGACAGCGAGCAAAGGACCAGGGCGAACAACGCGATCCGCATCCCCCATCCTCTTGCGTCTAGCGCCATCGAAAAAGCGAGCGGAGTCAGAAGCGCAAGATACCCGGAGAGGACGTTGTTGTTGGAAAAGAGTCCGCGCACGCATAGACCCTCCCGCAGGTTGAGCGGGAAGACATCGGGGGAGGGCATGAAGTACTGGACGAGCGCAACCGCGACGATGGCCGCGCCGGTGGCCAGGAATACAGCGACCGCGATGCTCCTCCAGCGTCCGTCGCGCATAGCCCCGTCCATGACCGACCACGCGGCGGCGAAGTAGAGGGCGACCTGCACAAGCTCCTTCACGGCCTCGGACTTGATCGGCGCGAAGATCGCCGATGCCGCAGCCAGCGCGATGAATGCCAGGCATTCGGCCGGAATGCGGACGCAACGGCGCGACAGTATGCCGAGCGCCAAGGCGGGGGCCAGGAGAAGGTCGCCGACGGTCATGCGGACGTTCATGACGTTGAACGTCAGCTGCGTCGGGGAGAGCGCAAGCGCGATGAGCGCGAATACCGGGAAGAGCTTTCCGAAGTGCTTCATTGGCGGCTACCTCATGCGGATGGCTTGCGCCAGTAGGCGGTGAACTCGACATTGCCGGCCGGTCCCTTGATTGGGGATGGCCTGACGCCGACCCATTCCAGTCCTAGCGTCGCGGTGCCGAATTCGCGTATGGACGCGACGACCTCCTCGCGGACGGCCTCGTCGCGGACGACTCCGCCCTTGCCAACCTGGTCGCGTCCGGCCTCGAACTGCGGCTTGATGAGGGTGACGATGCCGCCGCCAGGGGCCAGCACTTCAACCATCGGCGGGAGGATCAGGCGGAGGGATATGAAGGACACGTCGCATGTCGCGAATGACGGTACGAACGGCAGGTCCTCCGGTTTCATCAAGCGGGCGTTGAAGCCCTCGCGCCACCAAACGCGTGGATCGTCCTTCAGGCGCTGGTGGAACTGTCCGTGGCCAACATCGACCGCAGCCACGCGAGCCGCGCCATGCTGGAGGAGGCAGTCCGTGAAGCCGCCGGTCGAGGCTCCGACATCCAGGCAGTCCAGCCCCTCGACCGAAAAGCCGAAACCCTCGAAGGCACCCTCAAGTTTCTCCCCGCCCCTGCTCACGAAGCGCGGCTTCGCTGCCAGCGAGATGTCGGCATCCTCTGGGTAGGCGTGGCCGGCCTTGGTGGCGGGCTGTCCGCCAACGAAGACCTCCCCGGCCAGTATCTGCCGCTGGGCCATCTCGCGGCTCTCCGCAAGGCCGCGCATCGCCACTAGTTGGTCTAGACGTATCTTCTTCATGTGTTGGGAAGTTCCGAGTTTCTTGTTTCTGGTTGGGTGTCCGCGACCGGGCGCGGACCACAAAACTCATATAACCTGTTATCTATTATCTGTTATCTGTTATCTATTATCTGCTATCTACTATCTGCTCATGGCAGCATCGCTAGCATCTCCTCCTTCGCCTTGAATGCGCGCAGCGGGCAGGGCAGGCTTCCCAGGAAGACGCGTCCGTAAGGCTTGTTGACGAGCCTCGTGTCCGCGATGACCACCGAGCCACGGTCGTCGCGATGGCGGATGAGCCGTCCGAAGCCCTGGCGAAGCCGCAGCACAGCCGCCGGAAGCGAAAGGGCGGCGAAGGAGCTTTTGCCGGTCTTCTCGATCTGCTCGCAACGCGCCGAGAAGACTGGGTCCCCCATCGAGACGAACGGCAGCCTAGCTATCACCACGCAGGAAAGCGCCTCGCCCACGACATCGACGCCCTCCCAGAACGACTGCGTCCCGAAGAGGACGCTCCGTCCATCCTTGCGGAAGATGTTGGTGAGAAGGTTGCGCGATCCGCTCTCACCATGGACAAGAAGCCTTATGCCGCGCGAGGCCAGCGCCTCCTCCGCGAGGCGGGCGCACTCCTTCAGCATCCGGTAGCTCGTGAATAGGCACAGCGTGCGTCCGCCATACTTCTCCGCGAGGCGTATGACGAGGTCCGCGAGCTCGGTGACGTAGGAGCGGTCCTGCGCCTCAGGTTCCGGTAGGAACGCCGGCATCAGCAGCTTGCACTGCCGTGTGTAGTCGAATGGGCTTGGAGCGGTGCAGACCGCGAGGCGCGAGGCCTCTATGCGGTCCAGGCCAAGGCGAGAGGCGATGTAGTCGAAGCGTCCGTTGACGCTGAGCGTGGCGGATGAAAGGACTATGGTGTCGCGTTGCGAGAAAAGGTGGGTCGCAAGGAACTCTCCGACATCCAGCGGCGCTGCGCTCGCCATCGCAAGCGCGGCCTGGCCAGGCGCGCGTTCGACCCAGTGGACGTACGACTCGTCCGTGCCGGACAGGACGGAGAACGCCATGGCGCGGAAGTCCTTCAGCATCTTGAGCGCGCCGGAGAGATCGACTGTGTCGCCGGCCGCAAGATCGAGTTCGTCCGCGGAGCGCGACTTAGCCACGGTGTCGATGATCGACGTGATCGTGGCGGCAAGAGCGTCGGCGTCGTCTATGAACGGCGTCTGCGCCTCGCGGACGCGCGCCCATTTGCCGTCAGGCGCATCGGGCATGGCCCCCGGCGGGGCGCCTGGCGGAAGCGTGAAGGCGTAGCGCCGCGCAGCCCCATCCTGGCCGCAAAGCGGGTGGAGCGCCTCGAAGACGGCCATCGCCTTGTCGCGGACGGAGGCGACGAGCGCCATGGCGTCGTCAATCGCCTTCGCGACCTGCGACTTGTACGGTTCGTTCGGGCAAAGCGCTCCGTTGTCCACGCGGCGGGCAAGCTGCAGAAGCGCGCCTTGGGAGAGCTTTCGGCCGCGCTTGTTGACAAGCCGCCTAAGTATGCGGTTGAGCTGCGACGGCGAGAACTCCTGCGTGAAGAAGTCGGTCGCGGCCGCTTCGAGGTTGTGGGCTTCGTCGATGACGAGCTGCGAGTGGCGGGGTATCGCCACGGGCGCCTCCGCCCCGATCTCCGAGAATACAAGCGAATGATTGGCTATGATGAGATTGGCCATCAGCGAGCGCTCGCGCGCCTTCTGGACGAAGCATGAGCGGAAGTGGCGGCACGCGCGACCGGCGCACTCCTCAGACGAGCACGTGATGGAGGCTAGGAATTGCGGATCGACCGACGCGCCGCCGACGAGCGCGTCGAGATCGCCGTCCGCCGTCGCGGTCGCCCATGAGATCGTCTGCGCGAAAAGACGCAGCTCGGGGCGCGAAAGCTCGAACTGCCCCTGCTCAAGCATCGCGCCGAAGCGGCGGAGGCATAGGTAGTTGCCGCGTCCCTTGATGACCGCTGCGCGGAGAGGCGGCGCGTCGGGATCGCCGTACTCGCCGAGCATCCCTAGGACGGCGGGGAGGTCTTTCTCCACAAGCTGCGTCTGAAGGTTCTTCGTATTGGTGCTGACGACGACCGGGACGTCGTTGACCTTGGCCCATAGCGCGGCCGGAAGGAGGTAGGCGAGGCTTTTGCCGGTGCCCGTGCCGGCTTCGGCGACGAGGTGGCGCCCATCGTTGAAGGCGGCGACGACGGCGCGGAGCATCTGTATCTGCCCTGGGCGCGGCTCGTAGCCGTCAACACGCCTGGAGAGGGCGCCATCCGGCCCGAGAAGCGCGGCCACGGCGTCGCCGTCAAGCCGTTCGCAGTCGGACTGCGGCGGAAGCGCCGGGCGCTCCACCTTCTGCACAGTGGCAGGGAACGAATCGGTCCAGCGCGCCGATGCCTCGCCCGGCCTTGATGCTGCTACGGACGCGAAGAACGCGGCAAGACCGGCCTCGTCGCGCTCGCGGCAGATCTCCGAAATCGCCTGCACTGCCCATAGCGGCGCCACGTCAAGGCGCGAGAGGCAATCCTCGTAAAGGGCTAGGAGCGGCTTCGCCCCCTCCTCGCCGCGCATCATCTCTCGCAGCGAGGACGCGGCGTTCTCGGGGAAGACAAGACGATGCAACTCGGCGGCGTCGATTACGAACGTCTCCTCCTCGGCTCCGGATGCGAGCGGCCCCATGAACTCTGGCATGTTCGTGACGAGGAAGCGCCTGTCGGCGCTCCTCTTCCGCGGCCAGACCGTGATGGACGGCGTCGCGCCGCCGTCCGCGGCGTCATCGCACCATACCGCCTGAACCTGGAACGACATGTCCGCCATCAGCAGACCTCCGATTTGCATGGGAATGGCGGCGCGGCGGGATGGTGCGGTGGTGTGGGGGTGCGGCGCATGAGGTGGATTCTAGCACAAGCGTGTAGGTGGGAGGACACCTTACCGCGCCGCGAAACGCGATCTTTTGCGATTGCAAGTGGAATTGGATTCGGGTAGACTCGTAGTGCTCTTGGCAAGCCACGGCTTTGCCAGCCTTGCCAAATTGGAGGTCAACTACTAGCCACTAGTTACTAACCACTAACAACTTATCTTGCGCATCTGCGCAACGCGACGTTCACCGGAAAGCCTCGGAAACTTTTTCGCAAAGAACGACGAGTTGCAGGAGCGCACCCATTGGGTGCGCCTTTTCTGCTTCCCCGTATTCTTTGCAAGGCCCATCCGAGGCGCCTCCGGTGAGTATGGGGCAAATGGAGAGGGCGCGTCCTTTTCTTGTCTCCGTCGCGGACGGGGGCAAGGACATGGCAAACAAGGATTTGAACGCGGCGAAGAGGGCAAAGAAGGATGAGTTCTACACCCAACTCTCGGACATTGAGAACGAGTTGCGGCACTACAAGGAGCATTTTCGAGGGAAGACTGTCCTCTGTAACTGTGACGATCCCCGCGTTTCGATGTTCTTCCATTACTTTGCCTACCAGTTCGAGGCACTGGGCTTGAAGCGGCTCATCACGACTTGCTACAAGAATCAGGAGCGCGACCTCTTCAGCCGGAACGACAGCGAGCGGGCTATCTGGCTTGAATATACGGGTGATAAGAACGGCAACCGCGTTCCCGACCCGGAGGAAATAGGCATCCATTACTTTGAGGGCGACGGCGACTTTCGCTCGCCGGAGTGTATCGACCTGCTGAAACAGGCCGATATCGTTTGCACAAACCCGCCATTCTCCCTATTCCGGGAGTATGTGGCGCAATTGGTAAAGTATGGAAAGAAGTTTCTCATTGTCGGGAACATGAACGAGACTCACTACAAGGAGATATTCTCACTAATTATGGGCAACAAACTGTGGCTAGGATACGGGAATGGCGACATGGCTTTTCGCGTTCCTGAATACTATGAGGAACGGGACACGAGGTTTTGGATAGACGAAAATGGCCAGAAATGGCGCAGCCTTGGCAATGCTTGTTGGTTTACGAATCTTGATATTCAGAAGAGGCACGAGGAGCAGATTCTCTACAGGCATTACACGCCGGAAGAATACCCAACGTACGAAAACCTTGATGCGATTGATGTCTGTAAGGTGGCGGACATACCTTGCGACTGGGATGGCTTGATGGGTGTTCCAGATACCTTCCTAGACAAGTACAACCCGGAGCAATTTGAAATTGTAGGGCTTGGGTGTGGCGATTTGGCCAAGCAGATTGGCGTTGGCAAGAACCATCGCGGTCGTACCGACGTGGCGTTCAAGGTTGGCCGTGATTACAAATGCCCATACTCCCGCATCATCATCCGCCGAAGGAAGAAGTGACTATCAGCCGCAAAAGCATATTGAAAACAGCCTCAACAACTTAAAACAACTTCGGATAACAAAAGTTGTTGTCAGTTGTTATTGTTGTTTTCAAATACAGGAATTCATCACCAATGAACATCGAACTGCATGAAATCTCCGTCCGCGAGCTTGTTGACGGCTATTCGGATAATGGCGACGAGGGCGTCGTGGGCTACGGCGGGAAACTGGACATCCGCCCAGCCTACCAGCGCGAGTTCATCTACAGGGACGCGCAGCGCGAGGCCGTCGTCGATTCGGTCATGCGCGGCTTCCCGCTGAACGTCATGTACTGGGCGCGGCGCGGCGACGGCTCCTTCGAGGTGATGGACGGCCAGCAGCGGACGATATCGCTCTGCCAGTACGCGGCGGGCGACTTCTCGTACGACATGCGCTTCTTTGCCAACCTCACGGACGCCGAGCGGAAGCGCTTCCTTGACTACAGGCTCATGGTCTATCTGTGCGACGGCACGGACGAGGAGAAGCTGCGGTGGTTCCAGACCATCAACATAGCGGGCGAAAAGCTTACGGACCAGGAGCTGCGGAACGCGGTCTATTCAGGGCCATTCGTGACGGACGCCAAGCGCCACTTCAGCCGCCCCGGATGCCCCGCTCAGAGGATCGCCTCGTCATACATGGAGGGTTCGCCAATCCGGCAGGACTACCTTGAAACGGCGCTGAGGTGGATAGGCAACGGCGCCGACCCGCGCTTCTACATGGCGATCCACCAGCACGACCCGAACGCCAACCCGCTCTGGCTCTACTTCCAGCAGGTGGTCAACTGGGCAAAGGCGACATTCCCCATCGCCCGCGCCCCGATGAAGAAGGTGCAGTGGGGGCTGCTCTACAACAAGTTCGCCGAGGTGCCGCAGGACCCCAAGGCGCTTGAAAAGCGGATCGCCAGGCTCGTCGCGGACAGCGACGTCCAGAAGAAGAGCGGGATATGGGAATATGTCCTCGACGGGGACGAGCGCCACCTTGGCATCCGCGCCTTCGACGACAACACGCGGCTTGAGGCGTACGAACGCCAGCACGGGGTATGCCCGCTTTGCGGCGGACACTTCGAGCTTGTGGAAATGGAGGCCGACCACATCACGCCGTGGCGCGACGGCGGACGGACGATCCCCGACAACTGCCAGATGCTCTGCCGCGACTGCAACCGCCACAAGGGTGCGAAATAGATATTTCGCCCCTTTGCTACAATCTTGCCATGAAGTCGCGCGTACTGCCGCCATTGCTTCTTCTTGTCGCCGCCACGTCGCTTGCCGAGCGGATTGCGCCCTCGGCACTTCCGGCATCCCCCTCCGCGGACACGGAAGCCTATACGAACATAGTCATGACGCCCCTCGCCGGCGGCCACACGTTTTCGGTGTCGCTTGAAGACCTCGTTGTCCGCCATTCGTCGGACGGGACGCAACTGATATTCCAATGACATCCGCCGTCCGACAATGCCTCGCGTTTCTCGCGGCGCTTCTGACGGTGGCGCCGCTAGGGTATGTCGCCTACAGGCTCGGCGCGTTCGCGTCGCTTACGCGATGGTGGCGCCATGCGGCGATCCCGGCGCGGGTCCTTGCCGTTGCGCTTGCCGTCCTGTCCGTGGCATACGGCTCAAGCAAGCAGCTCGGCGGGCAGATCGGCGACGAGCTTCGCTCCTTTCCGCAAACCATGGCCACGCTCTGCACCAATGCGTTCCGCGCCGTCGAGCGGCTGACCGGCTACGCAGTTTCGGCGTCCGCGACGAACGAGACGCACGACTTCACCATGCCAGAGGGCGCACAGCTCGCAGAGCGCATAGCGCGGCGTGGGGCGCATAGGGACGGCTTCTGGCTCTTCGACGCCTTCACGAACAACATCGCCCTCTCCGGACTTGAAGCGGAAAGCCCCGTCTGGATTCAGACGGACGGCACAATCACCGTGCGCTCGCCAGCCCCTGGCCTATCAATCGAGGAGGTGGCGCTCTACACCACCTACTCCAACATCACCATCTACGCGCCGCTACAGGGAACGTATGGATTCCTCCCCGCCTCGCTCTGGCCGGATTACTACCCGTCGCGCACCTGGACCGCCGTCACAGACAGGGGCACCCGCGTCATCACATGGGAGAACGCACTGCTTGACCGCAATCCATCCTCTCCCGTCTCATTCCAGGCCGAGTTCTTCGACAACGGTGACATCGCCTACCACTACTCCTCCATTCCAACCAACACACTCTCCATCGGTTTATACCGCCACGGCACGCCAAGTGTAATCTACGGCGCAACAGGAGCGGGACTGGATAATCTCGCGCAAAGTTTTGGGGAGAGCCTTTCGACCAACGGACTTTCAACTTTCAACCTTCAACTTTCAACTATCCGCTGGTCATACATCGGCGACCTCTCCGACGGAACTGGCGACTTCGACGGCGACGGCCTCACGGACTGGCAGGAGGTAATCCAACACCACACCGACCCGCGCGAGGCGGACACCGACGGCGACGGGGTTGACGACGGGCTGGAAGTGCGAAACGGCACCGACCCGCTCAACCCAGATACGGACAATGACGGAATACCTGACGGACAGATTGTTCCGACCTGGGCGTCAAGCCCGCTGTGGGCCAACGCCACCAACGTCAACTTCACAATCAGGATGACGGACGACGACCCGTCATCGCGCTCAATCATCCGCGTCGGCGTTCTCGCGTTTTTCCTGAGCGGGACGAACACGGCGAGTCTCCACCTGTCGCCTGGCGTCCTCTACGAAATCTCATACGCGACGGCCGACGGACGGGAGCATGGGCTCGTGGCCACGTTCGGCGACCTTCCCGGCGAGGGTGAGGGGCTTCGCGGCGCCTCACCATCGCAATACGCATGGCACGTCGATGACGCGAATGGCATTCTCTCCGGCAGCCGCAGCAGGCGCGGCAGCGCCCATGTCGCAATAGCCTCGATGTCCGTCGTCCCGGAGACATCGACGTGCGTCCACGACGGCACAGGGTGCGTCTTCCGCGTCGAGATGTCGCCATACGACTGGGACAACGCCAAGGCCTCCGCCGACCTCGACAACCTGACGCTCATGGACGACGGGAGGCTTTTCCTCCCCGTCTCCGACACCCCCGGGGCATACTCCGACGGCTACGTCACGCTTGGCCACCCGTATCTGCGGGAAGGGACCATCGGCCAGAGCGTTTCGGCGCACAGGTGCGAGGGGTGGTCGGGCTTTCTCTGCCCGATATGCGGCACGTACCACGACTCGGGGAACTCCTGCGACCACGACCCGCAATGCGCGGCGGGCCACTCGCCGCCGGAGGAGTGCGACTGCGACCCAATCCAGGTCCCCTTCAACTGCGACGACGACGACGATGACGGCCACGAGGACCGAACCCAGCAGGACCTCGCAACTGGCGAGGACGACTGCGTCCCCTTCAGCCCGATGCGCGCCGGCTACGCCTACTGCTGCTGCAACCGCGTTTACTTCTCCGTCCGCGTCAACTCCATATCGTCCAACCTCCGCCTGTGGGAGGGCGGTGCGAGACTTCA
>JAFSZJ010000068.1 GCA_017458965.1 Kiritimatiellia bacterium
GAGGGGGCGGACATGATGACCTTCTTGGCGCCGGCCTTGATGTGGGCGCGGGCGAGCTCGTCGGTCAGGAAGAAGCCGGTGGACTCGACAACGACGTCGGCGCCGACCTCGGCCCACGGAAGAAGGGCGGGGTCCTTCTCGCAGAAGACGCGGATCTTCTTGCCATCGACGCAGAGGATCTTCTGCTCGTTGCAGCCGGCGACTTCATGCGGGAAGATGCCGTGGACGGAGTCGTACTTCAGCATGTACGCGAGATAATCAGGATCGAGGAGGTCGTTGATGCCGACGATCTCGATGTCGTCCTTGAAGTTCTCGACCGCCGCGCGGAAAACCATGCGGCCGATGCGGCCGAAGCCATTGATGCCAACCTTGATTGCCATTGATTAACCCTTTCGAAGACGGGAAGACGCGACATGCGGCTTCTCCATGAACAATGTTGGTTATATTCTACCCTTCCAACCGGCGGAATGCAATACGGAAATGGAGGTTGATGATGGGTGCGGAATAGCCTTCCTTAAGATGCGCCCCCGTGGTACAATGAAGACATCCCATATGGCAAGGAGACGATGAAATGAAGGGAATAGTACTTGCAGGCGGATCCGGCACGCGACTCTACCCGCTTACACGGGTCGTAAGCAAGCAGCTGCTGCCGGTGTACGACAAGCCGATGATCTACTATCCGATATCGGTTCTAATGCTGGCCGGCATACGGGAAATCCTCATCATCAGCACGCCGGAGGACCTTCCCGGCTTCGAGCGCCTTCTCGGCGACGGTTCCCGCTTCGGCGTCAGGTTCTCATACGCCGTCCAGCCTAGCCCCGACGGCCTCGCACAGGCCTTCATCATCGGCGAGGAATTCATCGGCAACGACCCCGTGGCGCTTGTCCTGGGCGACAACATCTTCTACGGCCAAGGCCTGACTCAGACGCTGCGCGAGGCCGGCGGCCTGGAAAAGGACGCACTTGTCTTCGGCTACCACGTGACCGATCCGGAGCGCTACGGCGTAGTCGAGTTCGACAAGGACGGCAAGGCCATCTCCATCGAGGAGAAGCCGGCGTCGCCGAAGTCCAACTTCGCCGTCCCGGGCCTTTACTTCTACGGGCCGGACGTCGCATCCATCGCCAAGTCTATCAAGCCCTCCGCCCGCGGAGAGCTGGAGATCACCGATCTCAACCTGGTCTATCTTCGCGAAGGGCGCCTGAGCGTAAAGCTGATGAGCCGGGGCGTCGCGTGGCTCGACACCGGCACGCACGAGTCGCTTCTCCAGGCCGGCAGCTTCGTCGAGGCCATCCAGAGCCGGCAGGGTCTCAAGATCGCATGCCTTGAGGAGATCGCCTTCCGCCAGGGGTACATCGGTCGCGACGAACTGCGCGAACAGGGCCTCGTGATGCGCAAGAACGAATACGGGAAATACCTTCTCCGCCTCGCCGAGGGCGAGACCTACTGAAAGATGAGAGATGAGAGAGAAAAGATGAAAGTGGAAAATGGAAAGTGGAAAGAGGAAAGATGAGAGATGAAAGATGAGAGTGAAAACGCCCACTGACCACTAACCACTGACCACTAATCACTGACCACTAACCACTAGCCACTAGCCACTAATCACTGACCACTAATCACTAATCACTGACCACTAGCCACTAGCCACTAATCACTCAACTTTTCAACCCTTCAACTTTTCAACTTTTCAACCCTTAAACACCGACATGAAACCTGTTCGCAAGGCCGTCATTCCAGCCGCTGGCTTCGGCACGCGCTTCCTCCCGGCGACGAAGTCGTCGCCCAAGGAGATGCTCCCGATAGTAGATACGCCGGTCATCCAGTACGTCGTCGAGGAGGCCGTGGCCTCCGGCATTACCGATATCCTGATGGTCATAGGCCGCGGCAAGCGCGCCATCGAGGAGCATTTCGACCGCAGCGCCGAACTCGAATGGGAGCTTGAGGCAAAGGGCAAGATCCGCGAACTGGAGGTCATCCGCCGCATATCGCGACTCGCCAACATCCACTTCGTTTGGCAGAAGGAGATGCTCGGCCTTGGCGACGCCGTGCGCTGCGCGGAATCGCATGTCGGAGGGGAGCCTTTCGCCGTGTTGCTGGGCGATACGCTTCTGCAATCGACGTCTGGCGTCCCGGCCCTCCGCCAGCTGATCGACGTGTACGAGGAGACGCGCACAAGCGTGGTGGCCATGGAGGAGGTCCCGCTAGAGCGCGTCAGCAAATACGGTGTACTCGCAGGAGAGGCCATCTCGGACAAGGTCTGGGAAATCAGGGATCTAGTCGAGAAGCCGGCGCCGGAGGAGGCTCCTTCGCGCATGGTCATCGCCAGCCGCTACATCCTCACCCCGGACATCTTCGACGCCCTCCGCCAGGTGCGCCCTGGCAAGGGCGGCGAGATCCAGCTCACGGACGCCATGAAGATGCTAGCCCGCGCCAATCCGATCCACGGGCGCGTCATCGACGCCGTCCGCCACGACGTCGGCAACCACATGGGCTTCATCAAGACGAACATCATCTACGGTCTGGCCCGCCCCGACCTGCACGACGAGCTTGCCCGCTTCATCCGCGAGACGGCGGCGGCGCTATGACGGCCCTGCTTTCGCTTGGGTCCAACCTCGGCGACCGCGTAGCGAACATAAACGCGGCCATTGATGAGCTTGAACGCGGGATCCCGCACTCCTCAATGTTCCGCGCCCCGCTCTACGAGACGGAGCCTGTCGATGTCCCGGGCGAATATGCGGACGTGCGTTTCGTCAACACCGCAGTCGCCATTGAGACCGGCATCGACCCGGACGAACTATCGCGTATCGTCCACTCCGTGGAGGATGCGCTAGGCCGCGTGCGCGGCGAGCGCCATGCCCCGCGCGTGATCGACATCGACATCGTGGCTTTCGGCGACGCGCGTTCGTCGCGGACGGACCTGCGGATTCCCCATCCGGAGGCGGCGTCGCGCCGCTTCGTCCTCGCACCGCTCGCGGACATCGTCCCCGATTTCATCCTCCCTGGCCAGAAGAGGACGATCTCCGAACTCCTTGCAGAGCTTCCCCTTCGTCCTGCGGTCGCACGGCTCGATTAGCGCTCCAGCCACCGATCAACAGTTGGGGGTTGGGGAGTTAAAAAGGTTAAGAACCGGTTAAAGAAGTTAAAGAAGTTAAAACGGTTAAAGAGTTCGGAACTTCCCGGTTCCTCGTTCCTTGTTCCTGAGTTCGACTAATCCCTACGCGCCAGCGCACCGCGCCTGCTTTCGTTGTTCCGCGCGAAGCGCAAATCTTTGCGGCCTATGCGCTCCTTGCGGCTACACATTATTTGAAACCGCTCTAGTCACTCGAACTAGCCACTAATCCCCCTTCCCTTTCATCTCTCATCTTTCATCTTTTCTCTATTCATCCAGATCGAGCATGGTCTCGCCGACGTCGTCTATCGGCGTCATTTCCTTCTTGCTCTGCTGCGCCTGGAGCTTCTCCATGGCGCTCGCTATGCGCTTGCGGCAGGCCTCGATCTTTTTCTTGTCGTCCACGGTGTCGTACATCTTGATCTCCTCGGTGTAGCACTTGACGACCGTGGTCCAGTCATCCAGCTTCTCGGCGGCCTCGCCCTCGCGCCGTACGTCGCCGCGGTCACTGAGCCTTCCGTAGAACCTCGCCTTGCGGAACATCGCGGCGGCCTTGTCCCAGTTGGAGAGCTTGAAGTGGGCGTTCGCCAGTATTAGGTAGAGGCTTTGATCGTGTTTGGGCCGCTTGGAGGTCTTTAGGCTCTTCAGGCATTCCTCCACGAAGGCTATGGCGGCCTTCAGGTCACCTCCGGCGACGTAGGCCTCCGCAAGGCCGGTGATGGCGTCGTAGCGTTCCTCCTCGTCGGCGCCCGGGAGCTTGAGCGCCTCGGTGACGGCCTCGGCCGCCTCGTCGAGCTGCTTTTTCGTGAACTCCTCTTCGAAGATGCGGCTCGTGACTAGCAGCTTGGCCCTGAGAAGCTTGAGCTTCGCCCGCTGGTAGCCGTAGAGGTCGGGCATCTTCAGCGTGGCGTCTATGGTTGCGAGGGCATCGTCGCGACGGAGCAGTTCGCTCTGAAGCACGGCCTCGGCCATCGCCGCGGCGAAACGGTCCTCGGGCGTGAGGGAGGTGTCGGACCTGAGGCTTTCCCACATCGGTATGGCGAGGTCGTAGCGGTTTTTCTCCGCCAGCTCCTTCGCCCGGGCGGCGCGGTCGCGAGGAAGCGTCGGCGTCGCCGCCACGTCGTCCGACAGCGGGGGCAGCTTCGGCGGTGCGGCGCGGCGTTGCTCAGGAGGTTCCGGCCCGACTACGGCCATAAGCTCGATGATGCGGCGGGCCAGCTCCCGGCGGAAGGCGAAGAGATCGACTATCAGCTCGGGATCCAGCGAGTCCATCCAGACGAAGTGCCTGCGCCCCAGCGCCCGGACGCTCTCGTCGGGCGAGCGCATGGCCGCCTCGGCCCGGAGGCGGAGGAGGGAAAGGTAGCGCACGTCGTCGAGCGCCTCGCGGACGGCCTCCCACGGAAGCGTGGTGATAAGCCCGTCGTATGTGAGGTACACGAACTGGAACTGGCTGTACTCGGACCTTGGCGAGAAGTCGTTCCATGCGTTCTCGGCGGTGTCGAAGCAGTATTCGTGCAGGCCGTCCATGTCTGCGTAGTAGTAGCGGACGCCCTTGGATCGGCGCCAGATGTCGGGGTCGATGGGGCCGGTGAACGGTCCGGCGTAGGTGACCGTCTTGGCGCCGGCCTTGTGCCACTCCCATTGACGCTCGTGGCGGCCGTCTGCCGGGAGGTCGTTCATGTCGACGCTCCACGAGATGTCCTTGGCGTCCCCCGAATCGGTCCAAACCTTGAAGCCGGCCGCGTGCAGCATCCCCCAGAACGGGTAGCTTAGGCGGTTGAAGTGGGTGCCGCATTCGTCGAGGCTGTGGAAGTAGCAGTTGCGGTGCCCGAGGTAGCGGTCCATGACCGAGGCCGTCACGGCGACCCTGCGGGCGAACATGTTCGTGGCGGCGATGAACTTCTGAGGGTTGTCCTCGGGCGCTTCATAGTCGAACAGCATGGCGACGAGGAATGGGCTCTGGAATGCGGAGTCGTTGACGAACATGTCGCAAGTCATGCCCTCCTGGAGCATCATAACGAGGCTGCGGACGGAGAAGTCGTCCGTCGAATCCTCCGTGAAGCCGCCTGGCCCCTGGCAGTTGGCGTTGTGCTCGGCGCAGGAGCGGTATATCGCCCGAGCCTTGCGTTCGGCGACGTCCAGGCGCTTGGCGTCCTTCAGGAGCTTCCACAAGTTCGGCACGCCCATCCACATCGAGACGTACGGCTGCGAGGTGTCGTAGTGGGTTCGCGCCGACGGGAGCGTGAACGGATAGACCTCCAGCTCGAGCGGTATGTCCGCGAGGTGCGCCCCGTCCTCGCTCACGGCGAGACTGCCCTTGTACAGGCCGGGCTTCGCGTCGGACGGGACCTTCCATGTGAGCCAGTATTGCTGGAATCGGTCCTTCTTCAGGTCGAACGGCACGAATGACGGAGCGTCGATCACGGGATGCAGGCTGTGGTTGAACGCCGACCCCTTGCCGCCATGCTTGCGCATGTCCACGTACTCAACGCCCTCAGGATAGGAGATGCGGACGAGCACCGTGCGGTTGGTGGCCTCCTCCGACTCGACCACATGAACGAGGTCGTCGTCGTGGATGATGAGGTTCGGGATGAGCGTTGGGGCCCAGATGTTGCCCTGCCAGCTGTTCCACCAGCGCGTGTCGGCGCGATACCAGACCTTCACGAGCGCGAAGTCGGCGCATGATGCGGGGATCACGGCACCGCCGGGGCCTGTCAGGTCGGATGGCGTGAAGCCGACCTTGCGCATGTCGCGGACGGGCTTGACGCAGAACGAAAGCGACTCTATCTCGCCTTGCGCCGCCGCGCACGAGAGGACGTTCGTCTCTACGCCGCCATCCGGCGGTTCGTCCGGCATGTATGGCTTGTCGCCGTAGGGATCGACCCACCAAAGGGAAAGCGCGGCACTGGCAAGCAATGCTAGGTTCGACATTCGTCAGGCCTCCATGGGTATGTTCACGGACATGCCGTCCTCTGCGAGTATGCAGCCGTGCCGTGATGCGATCGCTCTGCGTTCCTCGGCGTCCGTGGGCCAAAGCGTGCGGGCTATGTGGTCGAGGATGTGGACCGTTCCGGCGGCCGTCACCGACGCGTCATCCATGTCCGCCTTCATGGCGTCGATCATGGCGAGGTCGTTGTGCGCCGCATAGCGCCACCCGGCCGGGGAGGGGCCGCATGTGGCGTCCCATATCACGGCATCGAGCTTTCGGCCCGCGAGCGTCCGGCCAAGAATGTCCTGCGCCTTGGCGAGGATCCACGCCCCGTCAAGCGCGTAGAGGATCGTGGTCTGCCCATCCTCGATCAGGAAGTGGAATGTCTGTTCGCGGATGTTCCCGGTCGCATGGTTGGATGGAAGCGCCGTGTAGCGGAGGTCTCCGCACTCGAAGCGGGCTCCGGCGCAGAGAGGGCGCTTGTCGCACTGGATGCCGCCGAGTGCCTGGATAGCTTCCGGCGCCGCCCAGACGCGGAGATTGCCTCCCCGCGCGTCGGAAAGCGCGGCGATCGTCTCTGGGCGGAAGTGGTCCTGATGGGAATGCGTGACCACGATGTCCGCTATCGCGCCAGAGTCAACTCCGGCTTCAGCCAGACCCCTCATGACAGTCGGCCCGGCGTCGATCAGGCACGAACCGCCAACAAGCGTCGCCGTGCTTCCGCGCGTCCCGGGAGGCATGGCCCCCCAGTCCCAATCCGCCGCTCCAGTCCCGATGAAAGTGATGGTCATTTTGCTTCCCGCCGAGGTTCCGGCCAAATTCTCAGTCCCGATTTCATTTGATTATACCGCAAAGGAACCCGCCAGTCGCATGGGAAGGGCTGGCGCAGATAACAGAGGTAACTTGCCAAAGTGAATGTCCCTAGTGTGGGGTCATTTAGTCGTACAGGCGTTTAGGAGTGCCACTGATGGCATTGAGTCGGCCAATGGAAGGCAGGGAGTGGCCGGCGGGCCAGCCCTCCCCCTAGGGGGAGGTGGC
>JAFSZJ010000069.1 GCA_017458965.1 Kiritimatiellia bacterium
CAAGGCGAGCGGGTGCCGCGTGATCGGCTTCGATCCGAATCCGTCCCGGTGCGCGCTTGCCAAGGAGCTGGGCGCGGACGCGGCAGTGTCCGCGAACCTCGAGGGCGAGGCAAGGGCGTTCTCAGGCGGCCGCGGCGTGGATGCGGTCCTCATCACCGCGGCGACCCACTCCAACGAGCCGGTCACGGTCGCCGCCGAGATATGCAGGGCCAAGGGGCGCGTCGTCGCCACCGGCCTCGTCGGCATGGACCTCCCCCGCGACCAGTACTACAAGAAGGAGATCGACTTCCGCCTCAGCTGCTCTTACGGTCCGGGACGCTACGACCCGGTGTACGAGGAGCAGGGCATCGACTACCCGTTCGGCTACGTCAGGTGGACCGAACAACGCAACATGGAGGCCGTGATAGCCCTCATATCCGAGGGCAAGCTCACACCATCGAAGTTCATCACTCACCGCTTCGCCTTCGACGATTCGCTCGACGCCTACAAGCTTTTGCTTGGAGAGGTCCGCGAACCATATCTAGGCATAGTCCTCTCATATGGGAGTCAAGGCGACGACGCCAAGCCGGCGGACATAGTGCGCCGCGTCGATATCCCGAAGAACGTCCGCGAGCCGAAGACCGGAGATGTCGGCGTCGGTTTCATCGGCTGCGGCAACTTCGCCTCTTCCGTTGTCCTTCCAAACCTCCGCAAGGTCGGCGGGCATGTTCTGCGCGGCGTGTGCACCGCTCGCGGCATGAGCGCCGGCGAGACGGCGCGCAAGGAAGGTTTCGCCTTCGCCACGACGGACGAGAAGGACATCCTATCCGATGCGGCCAGCGACCTTGTCTTCGTGACGACGCGCCACGACCTGCATGCCTCGCAGGTCCAGGCGGCGCTCGCCGCCGGCAAATACGTCTTCACCGAGAAGCCGCTTTGCATCGCCGAGGAGGACCTTGACGCCATATCGTCCACGCCCGGCGCGGCCGAGGGGCGCATCATGGTCGGCTTCAACCGCCGCTTCTCGCCCCACGCCCGCCTCCTGCGCGAGTACTTCTCCAAGCGCACGACGCCGCTGGTCATGCAGTACTCCGTCAACGCCGGACCGATACCGCTCGACTCCTGGATACAGGACCCGACCGTCGGCGGCGGGCGCATGATCGGCGAAGGATGCCACTTCATTGACTTCATGGCCTACGTCGCCGGGTCGAGGATAGTGGATGTGCAGGCGCGGTGCGTCCGCTCCGGCGACGCCTCGTCGTGCGATGCCGACTCCGTCTCCGTAAACCTCGTCTTCGCGGACGGATCCATCGGAAACCTCCTCTACTTCGCCCTAGGCGACACATCGTTGCCGAAGGAGCGCTGCGTCATCCATGGCGCGGGCAGCACGGCGGTCATGGACAACTTCATGAAGACGACATGCAGCGGCGCACTGGGTCGCCGCTCGCTCTCCGGGAAGCAGGAGAAGGGCTTCCGCGAGGAGATCGCCGCGACGCTCGCGGCGGTCGCGACCGGCGGACCATCGCCGATCCCGTTCGACGATATCGCTGACGCCACCCGCGCCACCTTCGCGGTCGTCAAGGCGCTGAAGGGCTAGTGATTGCCTCGCAGCGCGTTGAGCGCCACCTGCACCGCGCACGGGCGCTCTGCATCCGTCCAGTCTTGTGACGATATCCACTCCTCGGCCGCGAATAGCCGGTCGGCCGCTTCGCGGTAGCTTACGCCTCCGAGTTCGGAGAGGAGGCGCACGCCACGGTCGATGAGCTTCTTGTTCGAGATCGAGACCCAGCTCATCCAGTTTCCGGCGACACGCCCCATCGCTACCATCGTCCCGGTGGAGATGCAGTTGAGGGCGAGTTTGGCGGCCAGCCTTTTCCATGTCTCCAGAGGCGATGAGGCGATCTCCGCCACTATCCTGATGCCGTCCGTGGGCGAGGTGCCTATATGGAGACCGGTTCTCTCCGGCCACGCTTTCGCGATGGACGCGGCGGCCTCCATGAAGCGCTCATGAATATCACGGACGGTCACGGTGACGGCTGCCGCGCGTTCATACCCGTCGATGCGCTCGGGGGACGGCTCGTTGCCGATCATGTAGCGCATCAAATCCTCCTCGCCTATGCGAGGCGGGTTGTCGGCTATCCTCGCGGGCATCCCAAGGGCGATGGCGTCATCGCGCGAGAAGTCCAGGCAGCGCGGTCGTCTCCCGAGCATAGAGAGCCAGCAGTCAGGAGTCGTATGGAGCGGGTTCTTGACGAACGCCCAGCTTTGCGGAAGGGCCTTTTCAAGAGAAGACTTGAGCTGCGGCAGCATGAACGTAGGCGAACGCTCGGTGTTGTCCGTGAAGACATCCAGCATGCAGTCGTCCGCGAGGTATGTGATGCGTCCGCCAGACGAGTACACGCCCTTCTCATAGTCTATGGTTTCGGCGATTCCGGCGCGGGCGGATGGCGCCTCCAGTCCGGAGAGAAGCGCCTCGAACGCCTCGGCCGGATTGGCGGCCGCCTCCGCGGCAAAGCGCGGCATCAGTTCGCAAAGCGCCGCTTCGAGCGCGCAAGAGCAGAGAAGTTGTTCCGATGTCGTCGCCTGCATGCGCGTCGAACCGGCAAGCGACATCTGGCCGCAGTAAAGATCGATGACGGTCACGCGAGGGTCGTCTATCGCCTTGCGGGATCGCTCGAGCCGCTCGCGCAGGACACGCGCAGGGTTGTTGAAGACGAGGAAGCAACGCGCTCCGGCGTCAGCGGCGTAGCCGAGCGAGCCGAGCACGGACGATGTCTCGCCGCCCTCGGTTATCGCGATGAACACATCGTCCTTGCCGACCCTGAGCGCGGCGGCCTGACGCTCCCCGACGCTGGAAAAGTCCTCGAAAGACTCGACCGACTTGATGAGAGCGAAATCCCCGCCGGTCATGATCGAGGCGGCTCTGTCCGCCAGCGCCGCCTCGTCTTCGGAAAGTTCCCGACGCCGGCGGCGGAAGAAGTCGCGCCACATCGATTCCAGAAGGATCGAGAGACGACCGGTTGCGCCGCATCCAGAGAAGATCACGCGCCCGGTCGGGGTGCGCATGGCACCGGCCATGGCATCGACCAGCGCCCTGAAAAGCTCGCCGCCTAGGACATGGCGCATGACGATAGGTACCTGTCTATCGCCGCGCTGGAGGCAACGCACGCCGTCAAGCGTCGATCTGCGGAAGTCGTCCTCCAATGTCGCGGTTATTGGGTTTGACTGCTCCGTGGGAAGGAACCCAAGATGGAACTGCGTCTCGTTCTCGACGAATTCCCTGGCCCTCGATTTTGCCGTTTCGGTGATCTGCATGATGAAATTATAGCGGCGGCGATTTGATAAGATAACCAAGTTCATAAGGTGCCGCATACGCGGCGCAAAGTCTTTCTGGTCTTCCTAGAAGTTCAAGTCCCTGACCTCCAATGACTCCTACATTCCTCCTTTTTACCATGCGGCGCTTCAACGCCATCATTCCAAGCTCGTTCGTAGTTGCATTGCTGGCGCTCATGGCCCCACGAGCGTCGGAGGCGCAGGGTGTCGCGACGCAGGACAGGCGCGCCTTCGCGGACGGGCTCCTTTCGCGCGGTCTTGCGGCCCTGGCCCTTCCTGAATACAAGGCGCTCGCCGAAGACGCCTCAACGCCCGAGCGCGACGTGGTCCTTTTCCGCCTTGCCGAATGCCAGCGGCAGACGGGTGATGCCCAGGGGGCTGAAAAATCATGCGCAGAGCTGCTTTCGAAGTACCCGACGTCGCCCATGGCCCCACGCGCCCGCCTTACCCGGGGCCTGATCCTCAAGGATTCCGGCAAACACGCCGATGCTGCATCGGTCCTTGACGAACTGGCGACGGACACATCCGCCCCGCAGGACCTATCCGCAACGGCCCTCTACCATGCCGGCGACGCCAGGGAGCGCTCCGGAAACGGCAAGGCCGCCAATACGCGCTATATGGATCTCGTGAAGCGCGCCGAAGCCCAGGGCGCCTCAATGTCCATGCGCGAACTCGGCGCATACGCGCGGCTTCGTCTTGCCGCGCTTCGCGCAATTGACAACACGCCGGAGGCCATCGACGAGGCGCTCAAGACGTATGACGCCATTGCCGGGAACCCTTTCTCGCCGCGCATCGGGGCCGAGGCCCTTTTCCAATCGGCCGCCTTGCTATATCGGCAGGGAAAGTATGACGCATCCGCCGCCCGATACGCCCAGCTCGCGTCGAAATACCCGAAGGACGAACGCATCGCCGATGCCCGCATTCCTGCGGCCTGGGCCTTCTACCGCGCGGGGCGCCATGCCGATGCGCTATCCCGCGCCACGCCGCTCGCCGAAACGCCATCCCCGGTCCAGCTTGAGGCCGCGTACATCAAGGCAAACGCCCTCGCGCAGCTGTCGCGCCGCAAGGACGCCGTGTCGGCGTACGACGCTCTCCTCGCCATGCGCCCCGCGAACGACGAGGAGCGCAAGATGCTGGTCTCGGCACGCTACGAGCGGCTCGTTGTGCTCTTCAAGGACGGCGAGTTCCAGCGCGTCCTCGATGACGCGGCATCCGTGACGGCACCTGCCGGCCTTGAGGCCGACTTCATCTGGCTCCAGGCCCAGGCGGCAGAGGCGATCAAGGACGAGGCCCGCGCCGTGCAGTTCTACCGCATGCTTGTGCAGAAGGCCCCGAAGGACCGTCTCGCCCCGGAAGCGCTATATCGCCTCGCCTACAGTCTCCAGACGCAGGGGGCGTGGCTGGAGGCCTCGCGCAACTACCTCACGCTGGCCTCGTCATTTCCGGAGAACGCTCTCGTTCCTCAGTCGCTTTACTCCTCCGGAATCTGCCTTGCCCGGGCCGGCAGGACGGCCGAGGCGCTCCGCGACTGGAATGAGCTAATCTCCCGCTTCCCAAACGACAAGGCCGTTCCCGACGCCCTCTTCCAGAAGGCAATGGCCGAGATACGGGCCTCTATGAACCGCGAGGCGGCGGCGGATCTTGATGCTTTGCTCGCCCTTGGTAACAAGGTCGCGAAGCCGCTCCTCGCTGAGGCCAACTTCTGGCGGGCGAGGCTCTTCTACGACGCCAGGGAGCTTGATGCGGCCAAAAAGCATCTTGATGCCGCGTTCCAGCTTGGGCCCTCCTCGGAGATTCGCGGCGAGGCGTCTTTCCTCATGGGGCTTGTGCTTCAGGCCGAAGGCCGCGAGGCCGAGGCGGCTTCATATTTCCAGCCGCTTGTTTCGGCGCCGTCGGGCGCGAAGTTTTCGGACGACCGCCTTGCCTGGCTTGCGGACTTCCAGTTCTCGCGTGGCGAGTTCGCGGCTTCGCGAGACGCGGCGAAGGAGCTGGCGTCCCGCGCCGCGACAGCCGAGTGGAAACAGGCCGGAAACGCGCTTCTTGGTCGCGCCTACACCGCGCTCGCCTCGACGAACGACGCCATCACCGCGTATCGCCTCGCGGCCGATTCCAAAGCCCGCACGAAATACTCCTCCGAGTCCGCCTTCCGTCTAGGCGAACTGCTGATGGCGCAGGACGGCGACGCGCCCCGCGCCGAGGCCGCGGACTACCTGTCGGAGGCCGTGGCCAGGGCGTCGTCTCAGGAGCTTGCTCCGATACGCGCCCGAGCATACTTCGCTTTGGCGGAATGCTCCACGCTTCGTGGCCGTTTCGAGGAGGGGGCGCGCTACTACATGGCGCTGTCGCTCCTCTTCGACGACCCCGAACTCGTGCCAAAGGCGCTCACGCGCGCCGCCGAGGCATACGACCGCCTCGGCATGAAGACCGAGGCGGACGCCGCCCGCGCCGAACTCGCGGCACGAACCCGCTAGGAGGTGGCGACGCCTTATTCGGCGTCTTCGCCGTAGAGCATGTCGAGGGCCTCGTCGAGGATGTCGATGGCCTCCTCGAGCTCCGAGTCCTTGACAGTGAGCGGCGGGAGGAAGCGCATGACGTTCTCGCCGGCGCAGCATGCGAGCAGACCCATCTCGCGGCACTTCGCCACGAGATCGGCCGCCGGGGCGTCTAGGACGAGGCCGATCATGAGACCGTCGCCACGGACCTCGAGAACCTGGTCGTACTTCTCGACGTACTGCTGGAGGCCGTCGCGGAAGATCTCGCCGGCTTCGAGAGCGCGCTCGAGGAGACCCTCCTCCTCGATGACTCCTATGGTCGCAAGCGCGGCCGCGGCCGCGAGCGGGTTGCCGCCGAAGGTCGAGCCGTGCGACCCCTTGGTGAAGACGTTCGCGAGAGACGAGGCCGCCACGACCGCGCCCATCGGGATGCCTGAGGCGAGCGACTTGGCCAGCGAGAAGGCGTCGGGCATGATGCCGGAGGACTGCCACGCGAACCACTCGCCGGTACGGCCCATGCCGCACTGCACCTCGTCGCAGAGGAGGAGTATGCCCTTCTCGTCGCATAGCGCACGGAGGGCCTTCATGAACTTGTGGTCGGCGGGGATGATGCCGCCTTCGCCCTGCACGGACTCGACGAGTATGGCCGCCGTATGGTCGGTCACCGCCGCGCGGACGGACTCGATGTCGTTGAAGTCTGCGTACGCGAAGCCGATCGGCAACGGGTCGAAGCCTTTCTGGACCTTGCTCTGGCCGGTGGCGGCGCAGGTGGCGAGGGTGCGGCCGTGGAAGGAGCCGACCATCGTTATGACCTCGTACTTGCCGGCCTCATGGCCCCAGAGGCGCGCGAGCTTGATGAGGCACTCGTTGGCCTCGGCGCCTGAGTTGGCGAAGAAGCACTTGCCTCCGTCGAACTCGGCCATCTCGACGAGCTTTTTCGCCAGAAGACCGGCGTTCTCGTTGTAGAAGAGATTGGAGCAGTGGTTGAGGGTCGCCATCTGGTCCTGGACGGCCTTGACGACCTTGGGGTTGCAATGGCCGACGCCCTGGACGGCGATGCCCGCCGTGAAGTCGAGGTAGACCATTCCGCCGGCGTCCCAGACCTTGCAGCCCTCGCCGCGCACTATCGGCACGGACTGGGCGTAGGTGTCCATCATGTACTGCCGGCAGAGGTCGGCGATCTCTTCGTTCTTGCTATTCATCTGCGGTTATCTCCGTTCCGACACCCTTGCGGGTGAAGATCTCTAGTAGAAGTGAATGTGGCATGCGTCCATCGACGAGGTGGACCTTGCGTACTCCGGCGCGTATGGCCTCGGCGCAGCTCTCGAGCTTCGGGAGCATGCCGCCGGCGATGACGCCCTCGTCCTCAAGACGCGTTATGTCGGATACGCGCAGGGAGGAGATGAGCGAGGCCGGGTCGTCCTTGTCGCGGAGGAGGCCTGGGACGTCGGATATGAACGCAAGCTTGCGGGCCGGAAGCGCCTTGGCGAGGGCGGCGGCGGCTGTGTCGGCATTGATGTTGTGGAGCCGTCCGAACTCTGAGATGCCGAGTGGCGTGACGACAGGGACGACGCCAGCGTCGGTCATCTCGCGGACGGGGCGCGTATCGACTCCGGTCACCTCGCCTACATATCCCCAGTCGAGGACGGTTCCGTCTGGAAGTCGTCCGGTCTTGCGGACCACGCGGAAAATCCAGTCGCCATGGAGCGGGTGGGCGTTGACGTTGTGGCGGCGGAGGATGCGCACGACCTCGGCGTTGACCTCCTTCTTGACGACATCGGCCATGATGCCGATCGCGTCATCGCCTGTGATGCGCAGCCCCATGAGGAACTCGGATTTGACGCCGGCCTTGTCGAGGGCGCGGGATATCGCCTTGCCTCCGCCGTGCACAAGTACGATCTTCATGCCGACGGTGGACATGAACGCGATATCCGCCAGAAGCGATTCGAGCGCCTGGGGATCCTCCATTACGCTGCCGCCGAGCTTGACGACGACCGTCTCGCCTCGGAAGTCCTGGATGTAGGGCGTCGCCTCGATCAGGATCGAGGCCTTGTCTATATACGCTTGGAGGTCCATGAAAGTGGAAAGTGGAAAGTGGAGAGTGGAAAGTGGAAAGTGGGAAGTGGAGAGTGGAGAGTGGAAAGTGGAGAGTGGAAAGTGAAGAGTGAGAAATGGAGAGTGGAGAGTGGGAAGTTGGGGGTGGAGAGTGGAAGGATTCCCGATATCTGTTATCTATTATCTGCTATCTATTATCTATTATCTGACTTGACCGTCCTCGAGGACGGTCAAGTCGTATAGTCTGCGTTTATCGTGACATACTGGTGGGTCAGGTCCGAGGTGTAGATGGTGCAGGATCCGGAACCGAGGCCGAGATCGACCGAGACCGTGAAGGCGCGTTCCGACATGATCTTCTTCATCGCTTCGAGCGAAGCGGCGTCGGCCACGACGCGTCCATGGTCGAAGGCGACCACGTCGCCGTAGGAGATGCGGACCTTCGGCTCTTCCACGCGCGCGCCCGAATAGCCGGCGGCGGCGATGACGCGCCCCCAGTTCGGGTCGCGCCCGTACCACGAGGTCTTGACGAGCATCGAGCGGGCGATGGAGCGAGCGGCGCGTTCCGCCTCGGCGTCGTCGGCCGCGCCGGTGACGGAGAGCGTCACGAACTTCGATACGCCTTCGCCATCCATGACCATCTGCTTGGCGAGGTCGAGGCAGATTGTCTTCACGGCCTCCTTGAAATCTAGCCAGACGGGAGAGGAACGGTCGATGGCCACGCCTGAAGCGCCAGAGGCGAGTAGCATAAGCGTGTCGTTGGTGCTGCGGTCGTTGTCGATGACGATGCGGTTGAACGATACGGACGCGGCCTCACGGACGGCCTCGTCGAGATCTGCTGCCGACACCACCGCGTCGGTCGTGACGAAGCCGAGCATCGTCGCCATGTACGGCTCGATCATCCCCGCGCCCTTCGACATCGCGCCGAAGCGTATCGTCCGGCCATCGGGGAGGGTGAGGACGTAGGCCGCCATCTTCGGGACGGTGTCCGTCGTCATTATGGCGCACGCGGCATCGGCCGATCCTTCGCGCGAAAGCGCTGCGGCGGCAAGTCTTGCGCCGACCGCGATGCGGTCCATGGGCAGGGTGACGCCTATGACACCTGTCGAGCATACGGCGACCTGCTCCGCTGGAACGGAAAGCTCCGAGGCGACGATGCGGGCCATCTCGGCGGCGTCCGCCTCGCCCTGCGCGCCCGTGCACGCGTTGGCGAATCCGGTATTGATCGCCACGGCGCGAAGGACGCCGCCCTTGACGCGTTCGCGGTCGAGGCGCACCGGCGCCGCCGCTATCGCGTTGGTCGTGAAGACTCCGGCGCAAGTGGCCGGGCCGTCCGCGACGATCAACGCGAAGTCCTTGCGCTCCGGGTACTTCACATGGGCCTCGACGCCGCTTGCGCGGAAACCGAGCGGGAACGCCACGCCGCCGTTTGTTTTATCGATAGAGGACAAGATAGCTCCTAATGTTCCGTGCGACAAGTGTTTGAATATTCTGCCATAAAAGCGTGGTCCGTTTCAACCTTGGGCGATCTCGGTTGGCGAATCCTTCGTCTTCGCGACTCCTTTGGCAGAAGCGATGCCCATCGCCAGACCATATAGCGGGATCACGGCTCCGTCCGCCAGGTTGTACTCCACAAGGGAGAACACTATCAAAGCCGACAACGCGCATAGCGGCGCGGCGGACAAAGGCGGGAAGACCCTCGACATCCGTACCGCGCATGCGGTGGCGGCGCCCATCCAGAAGAGCCAGACAGCCACGCCGGCCCAGCTTAGATCCACGAAGGCCTGTAGGGGCGAAGAATGGACATGGTTGCGGTGCTTCTCCACCTGCTTGCTCGTCCGCCTCATCTTCCTGGCGGTCAGCGACCTGAACCCTATGCCATACGGGTACTGCTGGTGGAGCCTCGGTACCACGATCGTCCACATGGCGGCCCTGCCGCTGTTCGCGGGGTCGAACTCGCGAGGCAACGCCGCGAAACGGGCCCTGGTCGTTGGCACCGCCAGCGCGGCGCAGGCAAGCAGCACGGCGAAAGGCAGGATGCGCCATGGGCGGAATTCGGTGACAAGCACCGCGAAGGCGACGCATGCGCCAATCACGAGAGGCCCCCGCTTGCATGTGACTACGAGCGCGATGGCGGAGATGGCGATCGCCACCGCCTGTCTGTGCCATGGACCGCCTTCCCGATGCGTTGCGGCCATGGCGCATGCGCCGCATACAAGCGTGACCATCAGGCGCTGCGCATCATGCATCGTCCCCAGGTATGGAAGAGCGTGGTGGATTGAGATGGGGCGGCCGTCGGGGGTGTGCCAGATGCGGCTGGAAAGCAGCTTGTCGATGAACCCGCATGATGGGTGCCAGTACGTCTGCATCAGCGCTATGACCGGGTTGACCAGGACCGTCCAAAGCGCAAGGGCCGTTCCGCCAGCCAGCATGGCCCCGATTACCGACCGGAGCCGCTTACGCGAGTTGACAAGAGTGGCGGCGACGGGGATAGAGACGTACCAAAGCAGTTTCGTGGTCTTCCTCAACCCCTTTGCCGGCTCTATGTACTTGTCCACCTTCTCTAGAAAACCATGCTCCACGCCCCATGGTGTGTTGGCGGCGGCAACGGCTGCGGTAACGACTATGGCCAGGACGAGGTACGCGATCCACCCCCATGCGGGCGGCGTCATGCGGAGACGCGTCTTGGCGCGGATGGTGAAGAACAGGGAAAGGCCGAGGAAAAGCCTTGCCAGCGGAAGGGACAGCATCGCGGCCCCCGCGAACATCAGGAAGCAGAACCACGCGGGATCGTCGCTTGCGGCTCTCCGGATGCTTTCGAAACGCTTGCGCACCTGCGGTTACCTCGCGTACTCGATGCAGCGCTTCTCGCGGACCACCGTGACTCTTATCTGGCCCGGGAAGCGAAGCTCGTTCTCGATCGCGCGGCATATCTCCTGGGCGAGGAGCATGGCCTCGTTGTCGCCGAGCTGCTCCGGGTCGACGATCACCCGCACCTCGCGTCCGGCCTGTATCGCGTACGCGGACTTGACGCCCTTGCGCGATGACGCGATGCGCTCCAGTTTCGCGATGCGCTCGACGTACACTTCGCTGCTCTCGTTGCGTGCGCCCGGACGGGACGACGATATGGCGTCGGCCGCCATGCACAATGTGGCGTACACGCTCGTCTGCTCTTCCTCGCCATGGTGCGAAGCGACGGCGTTGACGACGACCGCGTTCTCGCGCTTCCTGCGCAGCAGGTCGGCGCCTATGCGGGCGTGGCCGCCGTCGACCTCCATGCTGACGCTCTTGCCTATGTCGTGGAAGAGCCCGATGCGCCGGGCGAGGGTTATGTCCAGACCAAGCTCGCCGGCCATCGCCCCCATCAGGCTTGAGACCTCCAGCGAATGCTCGAGTACGTTCTGGGAGTAGCTGGTGCGGAATTTCAGGCGGCCCAGATGGCGCAGTATCTCGGTGTCCACGCCCTGCTGTTTGGCTGCGTACGCGGCCTCGCGTCCGGCCTGGAGGATGGTCTCCTCCATGTTCTCCCTGGCCTTTGCGACGGCCTCCTCGATGCTGGCGGGATGGATGCGGCCATCGGAGACCAGCGTCTCGAGCGCCTGCCTTGCTATCTCGCGGCGGACCGGGTCGAAGCCGGATATGACGACGGCTTCCGGCGTACCGTCAACTATGAGCGTGATGCCGGTGGCGGCTTCGATCGCGCGCACGTTGCGGCCCTCGCGGCCGACGATGCGGCCCTTGATCTCGTCATTTGGCAGCAGGACGGTCGTGGTCGCCGCCGTGCTTGAATGGGTGGCGGCATAGCGCTCGATGGCGTTCGCGACTATCACTGCCGCATCACGCGACGCCGTCTCCTTTGCCTCCTCCTGGAGGCGGCGGGTCAGCGCCCCCGTCTCGGCGCGGACGACGTCCTCCACCTCCTTGCGCATCTCGGCCTTGGCCTGGTCCTTGGTAAGTCCGGAGATGTGCTCGAGGCTCCTTTCCGCCTCGCGGATTTTGGCGTCAAGCGACACGCGGCGCGCGTCAAGGCGCTCTGAAAGCTTCTGGAGGTCGTCATGTCGCGCCTTGGCCGCGTTCTCCCTGTCCTCGACGACCTTGAGGCGCTTCTCGATGTTCTCCTCGCGGAGGGCCAGGCGCCCGTCGAAGTCCTCCAGTTCCTTGCGGCGCGCCTTGACAGACTGCTCGAACGCCTCGCGCGCCTGGACGACCTCCGCGCGCGCCTGTATGTCCGCCTCGCGCAGACGACGGGCGACCTCGCCGTCCGCGGCCTTGAGCCTTTCCGCCGCCTGCTTCTCGATGGAATCCGCCTGCACGCGCCCAAGCAGCACCCGCAGCGCGTATCCCGCAAGGATGCCAATGAGCGCCGATATCAATCCTGTGACGATCTGCTCCATCCGCATGGTAAGTGTACCAGAATCGCCCTCCGATGCCAAGCGCACCATGCGGAGATTTTTACTGTACATCGCGGAAGGGTGCCGGTATAATGAAACGCTTGATTGTTGAGGCGCAAGCGCATGGCGAAGAGACCTACAAGCGAGATAGCGAACGAACTGAACGCCGTTCTTTCGGAGAACGGCTGCAAGGCATACTCCCTCCTCTCCGAGAGGGGACGTCGCGCCTTCTTCCCAGCTCGCGGCATCCTCGGGCAGAGCGCCGAGGCACGCGGCTCCGCCATAAACGCGACGATCGGCACGGCCAAGGAGGATGACGGTTCGCCTCTAGCCCTTGATTGCCTGAAGGGGATGGTCTCGGTCGCGCCGACGGCTTTCCTTTACGCCCCCAGCTACGGCGTGAAGGCGTTCCGCGAGAAATGGGCCGAGGCGATGAAGGTCAAGAACCCGTCGCTCGCCGGCAAGCGCTTCAGCCTCCCAGTCGCCACCAACGCCCTCACGCACGGACTCTTCCTCGCCGGACAGATGTTCCTGGACGATGGCGACAAGTTGATACTCCCCGATCTCTACTGGGACAACTACGAGCTTCTCTTCGCGGATGGATGCGGCGCCCGCTTCGCGACGTTCAGGACATTCAGCGGCCGCCGCTTCAACGTGGCCGGACTCCGCCGCAAACTTCTTTCCGCCGGCGAGAAGAAGGTGCTGTTGCTCAACTTCCCCAACAACCCCACGGGCTACACCGCGACGGACGAGGAGGCGCTAGCCATCCGCGACGCGATCCGCGACGCCGCCGAGGCAGGCAAGCGCATAGTGGCGCTCATCGACGACGCCTACTTCGGTCTAGTCTACGAGAAGGGCGTCCATGGGGAATCGCTTTTCTCGCTCCTCACCGACCTTCACGAGAACGTCCTCGCCGTCAAGCTCGACGGCGCGACGAAGGAGGACTATGTCTGGGGCTTCCGCCTCGGCTTCGTCACCTTCGCCATGAAGGGGCTTTCCGACGCGCAGCTGAAGGCGCTCGAGGACAAGGCCGCCGGTCTCGTCAGAGCCACGATCTCCAGCGCCAGCAACCTCGCCCAGAACCTTCTGCTCGCGGCGTACGACTCCCCGGACTACCCGGCCGAAAAGGCCGCGAAGTTCGCGACCCTCGAAAGGCGCTACCGCGTGATACGACGCCTCCTCCGCGCCCACCGCGAGTATCGCGAGTCGTTCGAGGCGATGCCGTTCAACTCCGGCTATTTCATGTGCGTCAGGCCCAAGGGGGTGGACGCGGAGGCCGTTCGCCGCCGCCTTCTCTCCGGCTACGGGACCGGCGTGATCATGCTTTGCGGGCTTTTGAGGATCGCCTTCTCCAGCGTCCCGACGGACAAGCTTGAGGAGCTTTTCGCAAACATAGACGCGGCTATACGCGACATCAAAGGAGGCCACAAATGAGACTAGCGACCCCCACGGACGTCGCCACGCTCGGCATACCCGGACAGGATCCTCGCGGATTCCAGATACTTGAGGGCAGCGCCGGCGACCGCGCCATAGACATGACCAACCTGCGCCGCCAGACGGGCCTTGTGGCCCTTGACTACGGCTACAACAACACGGCCTCATGCGAAAGCGCGATCACCTACCTCAACGGCGAGAAGGGCGTACTGCTCTACCGCGGTTACCCTGTCGAGGAGCTGGCGGAGAAGTCGCGCTTCGTCGAGGTCGCATACCTACTCGTCAACGGCCACATGCCCAACGAGAAGGAGCGCGAGGACTGGTCAATGCAGCTGAACCGCCACGCGCTGCTCCACGAGGACATGCGCCACTTCTTCTCGCACTTCCCGGACGGCGCCCACCCGATGGCTATGCTGTCCGCGATGGTCGTCTCGCTCTCGACCTTCTACCCGGAGCTTTCGCAGAACCAGCACCACGTCGGCGACGAGGCAATAGACAAAGCCGCCGCGCGGCTCCTCTCGAAACTCCGCACCATCGCGGCCTTCTCCTACAAGAAGTCGATCGGCGAACCCGTCGTCTATCCGCGCCACGACCTCCGCTACGTCGCGAACTTCCTGAACATGATGTTCAGTTCTCCGGTGCGGCCCTACGAGATCAGGCCCGAGGTCGTGAAGGCGCTCAACGTGCTCTTCATCGTCCACGCCGACCATGAGCAGAACTGCTCCACGTCCGCCGTCCGCCTCGTAGGCTCCGCCCGCGTGAACCTCTACGCCGCCGTCGCGGCCGGCATCTGCGCCCTCTGGGGGCCGCTCCACGGCGGCGCCAACCAGATGGTGATCGAGATGGCCGAGGAGATGGCCGCACAGGGGATGTCGCCCAAGGAGAAGATCGAGCGCGTCAAGAATTCGAAGGGCGCCGAACTGCTCTACGGCTTCGGCCACAGGGTGTACAAGACCTACGACCCGCGCGCGAAGATCGTGAAGAAGGCATGCGACGATCTCTTCCGCGCCCTCGACGTCCACGACCCGCTTCTCGACATGCTCCGCGAGCTTGAGGAGCGCGCCCTCGCCGATGACTTCTTCAGGGAGCGCCACCTCTACCCCAACGTCGATTTCTACAGCGGGATCATCTACCGCGCCATCGGCATTCCCAAGGAGATGTTCACGGTGATGTTCGCGCTCGGCCGCCTCCCCGGCTGGATCGCCCACTGGAAGGAGGCGCTGGAGGATCCGCGCTTCAAACTCCAGCGTCCGCGCCAGCTCTACGTCGGCCCCGGTCTTCGCCACCTCGCGCCCGACGAGGTCGTGCGAGCCGACCGCGCCGCCGTGCTGGACGCGCGATGATCCCACTCGCGCTCTCGCCGATGGCGGGGTTCACGACCGCCCCGACGCGTCTCGTCGCGAGCCGCTTCGGTGCGTGGCGGACATATACCGAGATGGCCAACGCCGCCGGACTCGCCCGGCACTCCGAGCCGTCCTGGGCGCTCCTCGAGACGCTCCCGGACGAGCCAAAGCCATTTGCGCACCTCTACGGACACAACCCGGATGATTTCGCGCATGCGGCCGAGATGGTGGCCGCGACCGGCCGCTTCGCCGGCATCGACATCAACGCCGGATGCCCTGCGCCCAAGGTCGTCCGCGAGGGTGGCGGCTCTGCGCTGATGCGCGAGCCGGAACTCGTCGGGCGCATAGTCCGCGCCGCATCCGCCGCGTCTGGTCTGCCAGTGAGCGTGAAGACGCGCATTGGCTACAACCCGTCGGAGATCACGGTCTTCCGCGTCGTTGAGGAGGTCGCCGCCGCCGGCGCGGCATCCGTCGCCGTCCACGGACGCTACCGGGCGCAGGGCCATTCAGGCCCCGTGGCTCTCGATATCCTCGCCGAGGTCAAACGACGCTCCACGATACCGGTATTCGGCAACGGCGGCGTCCGAGACTTCGCGTCCGCGAACGCGATGGCGGAGGCCACGGGCGTCGATGCGATACTCGTTGGCCAGGGGTCCGTGGGACATCCATGGGTATTCCGCGAAATCGCCGACGGCATGTCGTTCGACATCGGAGCCGACCGCTCGCGCCATATACCGCTTGAGGAGATTCGCTCTACGCTACTGTGGCACCTCGACCTCGAAAAACGGTTCATCGAGGGTGTCGCGGCGAAATACCCGGCCCTCTTCACTTCAGACACCCCGGAGATGATCTGCGTCATCCGCTTCCGGCTACACCTTGTGCGGTATCTGTCCGGGATCAGAGGTGCCGTGCGGCTGCGCGGAAGCCTCCCGTCGATACGCTCGCTTGACGATGTACGCGCCGCGATCGAGAGAGTGGAGAGGGAGGGCAGAGAGCAGATAGTGGATAGTGGATAGTAGATAGTGGATAGTGGATAGTAGATAGTAGATAACAGATAATGGATGATGGATGGCGGGAGATGAAAGTCGAGGGAGACATGGAAGTTCCTGAGTCAAAAAGCGAAAACCCGATATCCCGATATCCCGAAAACCCGTAGCGGACCATGCGTTTTTGCTCGCGGTGGAGGTGCGGCGTCCCGCCGCGCAATTACCACCCTGACGTTGCGCGGCAAGATGCCGCACCTCCATGGGCGTTTCGTCTCTTGTAGTTGCCACCGTCGGCAACTCGTCGCGGCGATATGACTTGGTACAGCCGCCAGTCGCCGAAGTCCGCTGCGAACAGCAGCCGCTGGGCGCCGTGCGAGTACAGGTCATCGTAGCGCCAGACGCATGATTCAAGCGCATCCGGGCCTTCGGGTTTCGGCACAAGTATGAAGAGGTCCTGCCCGGCGTATGCCTCGCGCAACACATCTATGCGCAGATCGAGGCATGGCACGAAAAGCGCCTCGTCCGCCTCGTCGGCGCACGGCTTCGCGGCAAGCCCCGAATATCCGCAGACGAAGACCCTGCCCCACGGAGTCCGCTCGCGGACGTATGCCGCCACGGCGGCCTTGTCTGGTCTCGCCGCGCCTCCGGCGTCGCGCCACGGCGCGCACCAGCCAAGCCCAAAGCCGGAGAGAACAGACGTCCATGCAAGGTATAGCGCAATGCCTATCGAGACTGCGCAAATCGCCCGGCGGCGCATCACGGCTGATGCGGCCGAGACGACGCCAGCCGCGATCGCCGCGCCGATCATCCATCTGCCGATGCGCGTGGTGTCGAAGGTTAGGCGAGGCGCGAAACGCCAGACGTAGATGGCGTCGTCGAGTATCAGGTGCGACAGCAATAGCCAGCAGAGAATCGCGTACACCGACGGCGCAGCGGCGAGCAGCATGAGCGCACCGGTTCGCGGGCGCGTTTCCCGCTTTGACGCGATGAAGGCAGGCAATACCGCAACAAGCGCCACGCACCATCCGATGAACGGCAGCCCGCAGAGGAGGAGCGCCGCGAGGCAGAAGGACAGCAGCGTCCATGTCGCGAGCCGCGGACGCCGCGACCACAGCGCGAAGGCGGCTAGCGCCGTCAGAAGGAGCACCGGGCCGAGAAGACGCGGTTCGCCTAGCATACGCGGAAGCGGCGCGTGGAACGCGCTGCCAACAAGCGCCTGGCGCAGGACGGACATCCACATCGCTTCAGTTTCCAAGGCCATGCTTCGTCTTCTCCCAGCGGAAGGGGTCTGTAAGGAACTGCGCGAGGGCGCGCCATGCGCTGACGCTCATCAGCGCCCAATAGAAAGGCATGAGGATGTTGGCGAGGATTATCCGGTCGTGGCGACGCCGGTAGCATCCGGCGAGGCCGATGTAGAAGAATACGAAGTTGCCTACGAAGAGGCAGAAGGCGCTGGCGGCGAATACCGGAGCGGGGTATAACGCCTCGATCCCGCGCGACCGCAGGAGGAACCAGGCGAGCGTCATGAGCCAGAAGACCGGGTTCGCAAGCGACGAGAAGATCGATCCGCCGACGAGCAGCAGGAAATGGAGCGTGTTGACCGCCCCAAGGTCGCGGACGAGCGCGAGCGGATGGCGGGTGTGGACGAGGAACGTCTGGATGTAGCCCTTCTGCCAGCGTGTCCGCTGGCGGATCCAGTACGGGAGCGAGGAGCAGGCCTCCTCCCATGTCGTCGCGTCGAGCATGAGCGTCCTGTAGCCGGCGCGGGCGAGGCGGACGCCGAGGTCGCAGTCCTCGGTGACGTTGTAGGCGTCCCATCCGAGGAGCGAGCGCAGGATCTCGATGCGGAAGTGGTTCGAGGTCCCGCCGAGCGGGATCGGCGCGCCGAGACGGGCTAGGCCGGGTAACGCGAGGTCGAACCATGCCGAGTATTCCGCCGTGAAGAGGCGGGTGAGGAGGTTTTGGCGCGGGTTGTGGTAGTCGAGAGCCGACTGGACGCACGCCACATCCTGGCCGGAGGCCTCGAACGCCAGGACGGCCTTCTTTAGCTGGTCGGGGTCTGGTCGGTCTTCGGCGTCGTAGATCACGAGGTAGTCACCCTTGGCGGCCGCCAGTCCGATGTTGCAGGCCTTGGGCTTCGTGCGCGGCAACGATGGCGGGACGAGGGTAACGCGGACAAATGAAGGCAGGTCCATCGCCTTGGCGGCGGATACCGTCTCGTCGTCGTCCGCCTCCAGAAGCAGCTGGACGTCGAGCCTTTGCGCCGGATAGTCGAGGCGCCGTATGGCGGCGACGAGGCCTGGAAGGGTCGCGCCTTCGCGGTACATCGGGACGAGGATCGAGTAGAGAGGCCAGTCGCGTTGTTCCGCAAGCATCTCCTTAGGGAAGGAGAGCCCGCCCTTGCGCGAGGCCCATGCTATTGCCAGCCTGTAGGCGATTGACAGTAGGTAGAAGACCGTCGTCGCCGCGACGAGGACGCGGAGCGTAGGCATCGGGCGGATTGCGACGCAGCACGCAATCAGTATCGCGATGCACAGCGCGATACGCCTCTGCGTGGTCGAAAGCGGGCCACGGGCGCTCCACTCCGGATGACGGCCCGCAAGTTCAAGCGGGTCGGCCTGATCGGCGGCGGATTTGTCGTGGCGTTCCATCTGCAAAAGGAACGAAATCAGCAGAATGCGTGCCAAGCGGATCTCTAAGATGCGCCAAGGCCGAACGGGACAAGATTGCGATTTGGAAACGCGCTCGTGCTGCGCATTTCGTCGGGGCCGCACCAGGTGGGCGACGCCTCCCCGTTAGGCAGGTAGAACGGTCCGAATGCATTGCGGCGGTGGCCATAGACGACGATCTCGATCTCGTCCGAGCCATCACGCCTAAGCCCTTCGTCGAAGACAGCCTCGTAGGGCGGCCACGGACGGAAAACCTCCTTGCCGCCGTTGAGCCGGAAGCCAAGCGCGGTCCCGTGCCAGGCGTCGATCCTCAGCCGGCACGGTCCCGACTTCGGCACGCGCGGCTTCACGAAGAAGGAGATGTTGCCGGAGTAATTCGGGAGTCCCTGCGCGCGGAGATCGCCTAGGCGAAGCGTCTTCGGTGGTCTAATGACGGTCGCGCCGTCCTGATCGACGCCGAAGTCTCCAAGGAGGAAGAGCGGCTCGAAGCCGGGAAGCCTCTCGTCGTATTCGGGGCAATCCAGCTCAAGGGTGTTTTCGCCACGCCGGATGGCGCCGCGCGGAATATCCACAAGGCGCAGGCAGGGATCGACCCACCATGGCCCGTCAGTCGGTGGCTGCGATACCGCGACCCCGTTCAGAGTGATTGCGTAAAGGTCCGGGCGCTCGATGGCGAGCCGGACCGCCGCCTCGGACGGATCGGGACCGCGCCATGAGAAGCGGAACCTCAGGCGGACGCGGACGGATTTCGAGGAGGCCTTTTCACCGGAGCACCAGGGCTGGACCATGCGCCGTCCGCGAGGTGCCACGCCGAGGAAATCGCGGCGCACGGCTTCGTCGATGTCGAGGACATGAGCCAGTCGCCGCTCTTGTCCGCCATCGACGCTCCATGATGCGCCGTCGAGGACAAGCGCGTTTGGTTCGTGGAGCCGGTAGCGCATCGGGCCTCGCGGAAGCGCCAGGTCGATGGGCTTTCGGCTACGCGACGCCTTGACCGGGGCGTTGGCGATGTCGCTGCGGCAAATGTAGAAGAGTCGCGACTGCAGACGGGCGAGCGGCGCGGCGAACTCGAAGACCCCGTCGCGGTACTTGTGCCGCACCGGGCGTATGTCGCCAGTTGCCGGATCAAGTTCGAACACGGTGCCTGTGCGGCGCGGCGCTGTCACGCGGACGACGGCGTCGGGATGTTCGATGCGGCGGTCGCGGATGCGCGGGGCGAGTATGGTCGAGGCCGCGTCCGGCATCGGGCACGACGTGTTGCACACGAAGAGCCCAAGTCCGTCGTCGAAGGTCCGCAGGTGGGTCAGGACGGCCTTGCATTCGGCGCCGTTCTCCGCCACCGATACGCGGCGGACAAGCGGAGCGAGTGTGGTGGCGAATTCTTCGCGGCGGATCTGCCGGAACGCGGAGTAGGCCTTGGCAGGGGCGGCCGAGGGTGCGCCGCCCATTAGTGCCGGCGGGTCGCCGACGAAGAAGACCGGGCCGCCTGCGGCGGCGTAGGCGGAAAGAAGGTCGAGCGTTGTCCTGCGTATCGTCCTGAGCGCCGGTACAAGCACCGCTTCGTACCTTGCGCGTCCGACGCGCAGACGCGGCCTTCGGCCTCGCAGTACACGCCCGCGTTGCGCGAGGATGCCCTCGTCGCCGTAGTCGAAGTCGATATGCTCGCCGAGAAGCGCGCCGAGATCGGCGAACTGCTCCCGGTCGAGGGCGGTGACTTCCGGCGTCCATCCCTTCACATGGAGACCCCAGGCGCTCTCCACGGAGGAGAGCACGAGCAGCGGACGCACCTCGTCGCCGTCCGCCATCGCCTCGCCGATACGGGCGAAGTAGTCCTCGACTGCGCCGTAACGCTCGAACCACGGAGAATGGCGGAAGATGCTCGCCGGGTAGTCGCGCTTCGCCTGGCCCTCCATGGTGTACCACGCGAGGTGCGGGCACCGGTGGTTGATGCCGAGGGCGAAAAGCCAGTCGCCTATGGCCTTGTGGCCTTCGAGCGGGAAGTCCCAGCCGGTCACACCGTAGCATTCCGCGATGCGGTATTCGCGGCCGAACTGGTGCGCCGCCGAGGAGCACTGCTTTGCGGCGGCGTATGTGTTCCAGATCTCGCTGAGCTGGTCTATGCCGGGCGCCTGCATGTGCTCGTAGAAGCGCATTGCCGAACCGACGCATCTCGTCTGGCGCGCGACGGTGTCCTCTTCGAGGATGTGCCCCGTGAAAAGTACGCCGTGCTTACCGCACCAGTTGCCTATTGTCTTCGCGTAGGCCCGGACGAAAAGTGTCGTTGCCGTGGATACGAAGTCGTGGCGGACGCGCGACCACGGCTCGCCCCCGACCGTCTTCCAGACTTCAGGCAGGTGGTCGATGATGTCATAGCCGTGCGCCTTGGCGAACTCGCGGCGAAACGCTCCGGTCCATGGGCGAAAATTGCTGAAGCACGGTTCGTCCGTGAAGCATCCGGGTATCTTCCCCCCGAAGTCGGCGCCAAGCTCGCGGGCGTACGGCTCGTAGGCAAGCCGCACGAACTCGCGTATTGCCACAGGGTTGAGGGTGTCCGGGTAGGTCTGGCCGTTGAACCAGCTCGCCTGCTCGTAGAGCCCCACGAAGTAGCGGACGAGCCTCTCGCCCTCGCGCAGCTCTGCGCGAGGCCCCGCGACGCGTCGGTACGACGCGATTGGCGGCCGGACCTCGCTGGGAAGCGGCCCGGGGTTTTCAAGCGGGGTCTCCGCGAACCAGGCAAGCGTGCGCGGCCTGCGCTCGGCCGCTGCAATGCTGTCTGGAGTGATCTCCTCGAAGGCGACATGGCGGCCGCGGTAGCGGCGCTTGACCGTGACCTGGCCGCCTGCCGAGCCGCTCGGGTAGCGGTCCTCGTCGTACATCCATGCGCGGATGCCGTGTTTTTCCGCCTCGTCCATGGAGGCGCGGACGCAGTCGAACCATTCGCGTCCGAGGAACCGCGTGGCCAGGCCGGTGCGGCTGTGCATGAAAAAGCCGCCGAAGCCCATCGTCGCGAAAACGCGGACCTGCCGGCGGCATTCCTCTGGATCAAGGCGTCCGTTCCATGCCCAGAAGGGCGTTCCGCGGAAATCGGGCCCGGGCGACGCCAGCCTGGGGGCGATGGAGGATACGGTGCTCATTTGGCTGTCCTGCGCCGTTTCCGACGCCGGCTTGTGCCGAGAGGCACTTTAGAAGGGCATGGCGTCGTCGAGCGGCGGCTCGTCGGCAGCGACCACCGGTTCGTCGGCGGCCGGCGCATCCTGCGAGACGTCGGGGCGCTCGATGCGGAACGCCTCGAGGTTGACGAAGAAGCGGCCCTGGTATTCGCGGCCGCGGATGTCGAAGGTGAGCTTCAGGCGCTCGCCCACGGAGATCGAGTCGAGCTGCGAGCAGCGGTCCTTCGTGACGCGGAAGAGGATGTCCTGCGGATAGCGGTCCTCCTCGTTCGTGATGACGAACTCGCGCCAGGTGAAAGTCCCGCTGGCGGAGGTCTGCGTGTCCTTGATCACCTTGACGGTGCCTGTCATTTCGTAGGCCATGGCAATGCTATGGGTTGAAAGGTTGAAAAGTTGAAAGGTCGAAGGGTCGAAGGGTTCGAACCCTGTGAAATTTGAGATCTGAAATCCGTCCGCGCCATGCGCCCGCATGGCGCGGACGGCCTGTCGCTACTTGCGGGCTTCGGCGTCGCGCTCGGCCATGGCGGCCTTGCGGCTCAGCTTGATGCGGCCGCGGTCATCGATGGCGATGACCTTGACCCACATCTTGTCGCCCACCTTGCAGACGTCCTCGACCTTGGCGATGCGCCTGTCGGCGAGTTCGCTGATGTGGCAGAGGCCGTCCTGGCCGGGGAGGATCTCGACGAAGGCGCCGAACTCCTTGATGCCGGTGACGGTGCCCTCGTAGATCATGCCTTCCTCGGGCTCGGCGATGGCCGCCTGGATTGCCTTCTTGGCCGCGTCCATCTGCTCGCCGGCGGTGGCGAAGATGGAGACGATGCCCTTATCGCCCTCCTCCTCGATGTCGATCTGCGCGCCAGTGGTGTCGCAGATGCCGCGGATCGTCTCGCCGCCCTTTCCGATGAGGGCGCCGATCTTGTCGGCGGGGATGATGATCGTCTCGATGCGGGGCGCGAAGGGCGAGAGCTCTGCGCGCGGCGCGGGGAGGACGGACTCGATGAAGTCGAGGATCTTCATGCGGGCGTCGCGGGTCTGGCGGATCGCCTCCTCGACGATGTCCCACGTGAGGCCGCGGATCTTGAGGTCGACCTGGAAGCCGGTGATGCCCTTGCGGGTGCCGCAGACCTTGAAGTCC
>JAFSZJ010000070.1 GCA_017458965.1 Kiritimatiellia bacterium
GACGAAGTGGCCCGCACCATTTTCGCCCACCCAATCGCAGCACGGCGAACCGTCTTCTACCTTGGCGCAAATGGCCTGGAAGATGGGCTTTACGATCGGCCACGCGGCGGGCGAGCCGCCGGGCATCATGCTAGGTCCCTTGAGCGCGCCCTCCTCGCCGCCGGAGACCCCGGTGCCGATGTAGAGCAGACCCTTGTCCTCTACGAGCTTCGTGCGACGGATCGTGTCGGGGAAATGGGAGTTGCCGCCGTCGATGATGACGTCGCCCGGCTCAAGTATGCCGAGGAGCTTCGCGATCATGTCATCCACGGCGGCTCCGGCCTTGACCATGAGGAACACCTTGCGGGGCTTCTCCAGTTTCGCCGCCAGTTCCTCGAGCGAGTGCGCGGCTATGAAGTTCCTGCCGGCGCCACGGCCGTTAACAAAGGCGTCGACCTTCTCCACCGTCCTGTTGTAGACGGCCACGGTGAAGCCCTTGGACTCCATGTTCATAACCAGGTTCTCGCCCATCACGGCGAGACCGACAAGCCCTATGTCGGCCTTTGTCTTCATAAGCTACGGCTCCTGACGGCGCACCATGCGCATGACCGATTATATCAGTTTTGGTATGATTTCACGGTCACATTGAAAGGTTTGTCGACGATGAAGAAGTACAAAGTCGGTTTGGTTGGCGTCGGCGCGGTCGGCGCGGAGATGGTGCGCATGCTGCGCGAGCGGGAGTTTCCCTGCGAGAGCCTTCGCATATATGCGTCGCGCGAGCGCGAGGAGTTGATCGACGGTGAGATGCGCCATGTCCTCCAGGCTTCGGCGGACATCTTCGCCGATCTCGACATAGCCCTCTTCGCCGGCGGAACCGCGGCGTCGATCGAATACCGCGACGCCGTCGTGAAGGCCGGATGCGTGATGATCGACAACTCCCGCGCCTTCCGCCAGGAGGCCGATGTCCCGCTCGTCGTGCCGCAGGTCAACGCCGAGGACCTCGAATGGCACCATGGCGTGATCGCCAATCCCAACTGCACCACTGCCATCATGCTCGAGGCGGTAGCCCCGCTCCATCGCGCCAAGAAGCTACGCAGGCTTGTCGCGGCGACCTACCAGGCCGCCTCCGGCGCCGGCGCGAAGGGCATGGAGGAACTCGAGGAGCAGATGAAGGAGATCGTCGCCGGCAAGGAGCCGACCGTCTCGGCCTTCCAGCATCAGCTGACCTTCAACCTCATTCCGCATATCGACAAGTTCGACGAGACCAACTGGTACACGCTCGAGGAGCTGAAGATGCGCAACGAGGCGCGCAAGATGCTCCATGCGCCTGACCTGATGATCTCCTGCACCTCCGTTCGCGTACCGATCCCGCGCGCTCACTCGGAATCGCTAAACCTCGAGTTCGAGGACGAGATCACGCCGGAGGAGGCTCGCGCCATACTTGCCGAGGCGAAGGGCGTCCGCGTGGTTGACGATCCGCTTTCGAACCAGTACCCGATGCCGCTTGACGCGACCGGGAAGTACGATGTTCTCGCCGGACGCATCCGCCAGGACATCTCCCGCAATGACAAGCGCGGCCTCGAGATGTTCGTCTCTGGCGACCAGCTCCTCCGCGGGGCGGCGCTCAACGCCGTCGAGATCGCCGAGGAACTCGTCAAGCGCGACCTGGTCCGCAAGTAACCACAATCGATCGCGGCGGTTTGCCGCAAAGGATGAGGTATCCAAATGAGCAAGGCCATAGACGACGCGACCGTGCAGCTCGCGGCCAACACGATCCGCTGCCTCGCGATAGACGCCATTGAAAAGGCTAAGTCCGGTCACCCAGGGCTTCCAATGGGCATGGCGGATGTCGCCGCCACCCTTTGGCTCAAGTACCTCAGGCACGACCCCGCGGATCCGGCCTGGTCCGACCGTGACCGCTTCGTCCTTTCCGGCGGACACGGAAGTATGCTCCTTTACAGCCTCCTTCACCTCGCCGGCTATAAGGTCTCGCTCGACGACCTTCGCCAGTTCCGCCAGGTCGGGAGCGCCACCCCGGGCCATCCGGAATACGGTCACACCCCAGGCGTCGAGACGACCACTGGACCGCTTGGGCAGGGTCTCGCCACGGCAGTGGGCATGGCTCTCGCGGAGCGCATGCTGGCCGCCCGCGTGGCCTCAGACGACGCCTTCAAGCCGGTTGACCACCACACCTTCGTCTTCTGTGGCGACGGTGACCTGATGGAGGGCGTGAGCCACGAGGCATGCTCCATCGCCGGCCATCTGGCGCTTGACCGCCTAGTCGTCTTCTTCGACAGCAACGCGATAACCATCGAGGGCGCGACTTCGCTGGCGTGCTCCGATGATGTGGCCATGCGTTTCAAGGCTTACGGCTGGCGCGTGATAGAGACAGACGGGCACGATTTGTCCGCCATCGACAAGGCTATCCGCAAGGCGATCCGCTCCAGCGGAAAGCCGACGCTTGTCATCTGCCGCACCATCATCGGCAAGGGCAGCCCGAACAAGCAAGGGACAAGCGCGTGCCATGGCGCGCCGCTCGGTCCAGACGAGTCCGCGGCCGCGAAGCGGGCGCTCGGCTTCGATCCGGACCAGACGTTCGTGGTCCCCGAGGCCGTCCGCGACGCCTTCGACGCCAGAGCGAAGAGTATGCGCCGCGCCCATCGTCGCTGGACGCGCGATTTCGGCGCATGGCGCGAACGCCATCCGATCGAGGCCGTGGCCTGGAATCGCCATGTCGTGGATCCGGTGCCGGCGAACCTTGCCTCGGCGCTGCCGGACTTCGATCCAGCCAAGCCGATAGCGACTCGTGCCGCGTCGGGTCAGGTCTTGAACGCGCTAGCCCGCGTCATGCCGTCCCTTGTCGGCGGCAGCGCCGATCTCGCGCCAAGCAACAACACCTACCTCAAGGGCATGGGTGATGTGGCCCCCGGCGACTACTCCGGCCGCAACATTCATTTCGGCATACGGGAACTGGCCATGGGCTGCATGCTCTCAGGCATGACGCTGCATGGTGGCTTCAGGCCGTTTGGCGGCACCTTCTTCGTCTTCAGTGACTACTGCCGTCCGGCGATTCGTCTGGCCGCGCTCATGCGCGTTCCGGCGATCTATGTCTTCACGCACGACAGCTTCCATGTAGGCGAAGACGGTCCCACGCATGAGCCTGTCGAGCACCTTGCCGCGCTGCGTTCCATACCTGGCGTGACCGTCATCCGCCCGGCCGACGCAACCGAGACCGCCGCAGCCTGGATCGAGGCGATCGAGAACATGTCCGGCCCCACGGCGCTCATCCTGACGCGGCAGGCGCTGCCGATCATAGACCGTTCGGTCTGCGCGCCGGCGTCGTCGCTCTCGCGAGGCGGATACGTTCTTTGGCAGAGCGGCACAGGGACGCCGGATGTCATGCTGATAGCTTCCGGTTCCGAGGTGTCCCTTTGCCTAGAGGCCGCGAAACGCATGGCCGGGAAAAACGTCTGCGTGGTCTCGATGCCCTCGCTTGAACTCTTCGCCGCACAGACTCAGGAATACCGAGACTCGGTGATAGACCCTGCTTGCGCCAACCGTCTTGTCGTCGAAGCTGGCACGAGAAGCGGTTGGGAGGCCATTGCCGGCCCGGCCGGACGCATCCTCTCCATGGAGGGCTTCGGAGCCTCCGGCCCGCACGGCGAACTTGCCAAGCTCTACGGCTTCACCACGGAGAACATCATCTCCTTGGCGAACTTCTAGCAAGCCCTCCTTTTAGTCGATGAACTGATGGCTCAATCCAACCAAGGTGGCCGATGATTGGCGCAAAAGAGTTCGTTGACTGTCTGAAGGATGCCGGCGTGGATTTCTTCACGGGTGTTCCAGACTCGCTTTTGAAGAGTTTCTGCGCGTATGTGACGGACAATTGCGGTTCGAGCCATGTCATTGCCGCCAACGAGGGCGGCGCAGTCGGGCTCGCCGCCGGTCACTACCTTGCAACCGGCAAACCGGCTCTTGTGTACATGCAGA
>JAFSZJ010000071.1 GCA_017458965.1 Kiritimatiellia bacterium
CTTCGCGCTGCTGCTCGTCGCGGCAGGATGCGGGACGCCCCCGGACTGGCGCGTGGTGGAGATATCCGGGACGAATGCGATACTTCGTGCCATGGGCAGCCTTTCGCCCCCTTCCGAAGTGGTTGTTGCGGATGATTCAACGACCACTTCGGAGGCCGCCCAGCCGACATCTGCCGATGTCGTTGACTTCTCGCTGCTGGAATGGCGCTGGGGCGGTGTCAATGGCAGCAAGGCCTCGCCCGTTGCCGGTTGCGAAATCGGCTCGTTGAAGGTCACGTCCTCCAAACTGACCTACAAGTGGGTCAGCGGCGGGTGTGAGCAGCTAGGCGCATTGAGCAAGAGCGACGCGAACTGCCTTGCCTGCCTTTTCTGCCTCATCGACGGACGATGGGTCGGAGGCAAGTTCGACTGGATTTCGACAAGCAGAACTTCCAGGGACCTCAACAATATCATCGGCGGGTATAACGGTTGGGACAAAAACGCCATCGGCAAGGCCGACGCCTACGCCTTCGTGATCATTTCCGACGGCGGCAGACTACGGTCCAATGTGACCATGGAGGGCAAATAGCATGGCGACGCCGCAGAAGGTGGTCAACCGCGCCGACGCGGTCATTGAGGCACTGAAGAAAAACGACCGGCTCACACTCTCCGAACGCGACGACATGATAGAGATCATGAGCGAGGCCCGGGAAGGGACCAACGGCCTCACGGTCGAGGAGAAGACCCAGGCCAATTCCGTCAATCTCGCCAATCTGACCTATCTCTTCATTCGGCATCTTCTTGAAGGCCGCGAGACCGGGCGCGCCGGTCTCTACGGCCTTATCCGCGACTGCCGCTGGCAGATAGTTATTCTCGGCGGATTCCTCACTCTTCTTCTCGCCTTCCGGCCGCAGCTCGCCGCCATAATCGAAAAGTTGCTCTAACCCAGCGACATCATGGCGGGGACCGCTCGCGCTATCATCTCGTCTTCGGCCGCCTCAAACGAGTAGCGGTTCGTTATCCGCATCCCGGTGGAGTGGCCGAGGACTGCGCTGGCCGCATCCATTCCGAAGACCCGGCGCACATTAGTCGCGCAGTTATGGCGCAGCTGGTTCGGGTGCCAGCGCGGGATCCCCAGCTCGGCGCACTTGCGCGCGATCGCGCGACGATACGAATCAGGCGTCCAATGGTCGCCTGGATGGCGCAACGGCGACTCCTTCGTCCTGCATTCCTGGCTCGGCTGCACTTTCGTTTTTCTTCGCCGGCGCATCTCTTCCAGACGCTCCGCCTGAGCGACGGCCGGTGAAAACACATATTCGCCCTTGCCCTCGCGGGCCAGAATGATCCCGATGGCGCGCGGGCCGATGACTATGGCGCGCGGCCTGTCCTTGTGCATCGTTTTCCACTTGGTCGGCCGATACACCCACACTTCATCTCTTCGCTCTATCTCTCGCCACTTCATCGTGCACAATTCTTCCGGCCGCATGCCCGTTAGCACCCCGACGCGGATCATGTCGCCCAGGGACGGCGCCACGGACGCGGCCACGGCCTCGACGCAGTCGGCCGGCACGGAAGTCACAGGCTCCGTTTCCCTCGCTTCGGTGCGGTACTTCCTCACCGGCGACATCTGCGTCAGCTCTGCCTTCGATTGCGCGTATATCATGTCCTCGTCCAGCGCCCACGAGATCATGCGCTTGACGGTCGCGATGCGCCCGTTCACGGATCGGCGCGATATCCCCGACTTGCACAGCGCATCCCTCCAGACGAGCATGTCGTGGTGCTCCAGGTCCGCCACATACCGCTCGCCATAAAACTCCCTGAACAGCCTCAGGTCTATGGCGTTCGACGCGACGGTGGATGTCTGCTCGCCTAATGCGTTGCGGTAGTAGCGCTTCGAGAACTCGATGTATCTGTCGCAGAGCGAGTTCACCGTGAGGGCATCCCGAGGTCGCGTTCGCTCGAACTCACGCTTTCGCGCATGCTCCTCGATGATGCGCCATGCCGCCGCCTCCGCCACTTCGCGTGGCTTCGACGCTCTCATCGTCGAACGCGATCCAGGCATTTTCAGCGGCATCGCCACGCGATCCGCGCTGCCGGGCAGCACGCCGCGCCAATACCAATAGCCGTTGTTGAGGTAGACGGTACCCTGAGGACGGAGGGCGACGCCACCGATTTTCCTCTTGACCGGATTTTCCATGTTTGGGCCTTTCCTGAGCAATCTGTCATAAAAATGTCATAAAGACACTTTCATGGCATAGGCCATCCAATTTGTGAAAAATCCGGAAACCCGCTCCCACAGGTTTCTAGAAATGGTCGGGGAGGTGGGATTCGAACCCGCGACCTTTTGGTCCCGAACCAAACGCGCTACCAGACTGCGCTACTCCCCGAAAGAAAACGATAGGATGATACCCTTTCAGCGGATCGAAGTCAATGTTTTTCCCGATTCCGTCTATTTGACCCGCACGGCCAGGAGCTGCCATGGCTCGAGGTCGAGGACGGCCGTTCCGTCCTTCAGCGTGAGCGGCTTGCCTGTCGCTGGCAGTTGCGCGATCGTCGCGTTCGGGAAGCGCACCTTCACGCCCTTCTTCGGGCTGAACCCGGTGTGGACGACGGCGTAGTAGCGCCCGGCGCTGCCACCGTTTATCTCGCGGACGACGACATCCTCCGCCTGGGCCGCGCCCGGCACGACCTTCGATGGCAGGGCCGGCAGCGCGAGGAAGTTGAGGTTGAACTCCTGGACTGGGCCGGGGAAGCCGCGCGTGTAGTTGGATCCTATGAGATAGCCGATGTTCACCGGGTCGCCGTTGGCCATGGCGTTGACCTCGGCGATCATGCATGCGCGACCGGCGCGCTCCCAGTCAGCCATCGCGTAGCCGAGCACGCCATCCTCGAAAGTGCCTTCGTTGAGGTCGTAGTGGCGGACGAGGGTCGAGGTCCCGTTGCCGTTGCGGAAGGCCGTGAAGCAATCGGGGTCGGTCACGGTGAAGAGCGCATGGAAAGGCATCGCGATCCAGGCATTCTTCAGACCCTGGTAGTGTTCCGGATCGCTGGCCGGGCAGGCGTGCTGCCATTCCCAGGCGCCCCATGTGGAGGCCGGGGTCTTGAGCGCCTTCAGGTACAGATGCTGCGAAAGCACCCTCGCGTCATTGATGTCCGTGAACTTCTTGCCGGGCAGGCGCTCCGTCCATCCTGCGGGGTCGTCCGTGACCATGCCATCTGCGTCCGCGAGGGCCTCGCCCGCTTCAGATGCGTCGTTGTCGAGGATGACCTCGGCGTTCCTGACGCCGTTCTGCTCGAGGTATTTCCGTATGTCCTCTATGAAGGCCGCGCGCTTTGCGCCCCACCAGTCGAGGTAGCGCTCATAGAGGGCGTTGTCGCCCTTCAGGTCGGCGCGTGAGACCGCCTTCCCTCCATTGGCCTCTTTGGCGAAACGGGCGCGTGTCGCGTCGGAGAAGCTCACGGCCCACTGGCCGGGGCGCGGACGGAACCATGCGCCTAGGAAGCCGCCCTTGCGGACCTGGTCCTCGAAGCGGAGGATCGTGCCGTCGAGGATGTACTTGAGCTCGTCGAGCGTATCCGGGTCGGTGATGTCCACGCGAAGCTTGCCCTCGGACCACCAGATGTGCGTGTAGTTCACGCCACGCGACTTGTCCTTGTTGTCGATGTCGAGAGGTTCGGCGCGCTTCTGGGGACCGAGCGCGTGTTCGGGATTGCCCGCCGCGCCGCCGTACTCGTAGTAGGGGAGGATGTCGAAGCCGTACTTGTCCACGACGACCGGGACAAGCCGCGTCCAGAGCGTGTCGAAGGGCGCGTGCGAGGTCCACATCCAGCTCCAGGGCTTGCCATCGGGCTGCCCATGCCTCCACTCGCAGTCCCAGTGCTGGTTGTGGCCGAATTCCAGGAGGTCCTTGCAAAAGGTGTTCTGACCGAGGATCTTCATGGCGCGGCACTTCTGCTCGAACCAGTCGATGCCGTCGTTGCCGGGGCAGTTGCTCTCCTTGCCGATGGCGCCGTCGCTCATCTCCTCGCGCCAGAATATGTGGCGGCGGGGCAGGGGGCTCGGGGGATAGTTGATCTTTGCCCACGCGGCCTTCTCGTCGGGTATCTCGCAGAGGAGGATGCGGGAGACGGCAACGCCTTCCGAGCCGGGATGCCAGTGCTTCTTGTACTGCGATATGGCTATGTGGAAGCCGTCCGTAGCGATGTCCAGCTTTAGCTTTACTCCTTCCTTCTCGGCCTTGTCCTTGCCGAGATCGCGGAAGTTCGACGACTTCTCGCCCAGGAAAGTGAGGGCGGTCCATAGCTCGTACTTGCCGCTCTGGGGGATCTTCAGCGACTCGGGCTTGTGGCCGACGATCGGACCTTCGTAGGCGTCGCCGGTGGCGGTTCCTGTGTAGAAGGATCGGCGGGAGTCGTTGCCGTAGTTGCGGATGTGGTAGGAGCGCGGCTTGTCGTCGGGATACTCGATGACGACGACATACGCACCGTTCGGCTTGAGCCCCTTTCCCTCGCCGATGCGCCATGAGAGGTAGGAGCAGTGGCTTTCCTGGACCGGGAGTACGCGGCATGGCTTACCGAGGATATCCTCCACACGGCTAGCCCCCGAGGGATAGTCCTCGAAGCGGTGGTCGTCCTTGGTGCAGTCGATCTGGTCAACCACCTTGACCTCGCCGAAGACCGGGAGGCGCGCCGCGTATGATGGGAGGGCAGCCATCACGGACGCCGCAAGGCAAAAGATTGGCAATCTGTTCATCATCTGTCTCCTCTGTGTTTGTCGGTAGAATATAGCCATCCAAGCAGGAAACATGCCATGAAGCCGCCCAACGCACAGGTTCTTCCTCAAGGCGAAGCCTGTGGAGTCCTAGTCGGTCAGTTGCCGGTTTTAGTGGGTGGGGTCAATGCCCGCTCTTGGTGCCTCCTCGGGATCAATCCAATCCCCATGGGAGTTTTGGACAGGATTTACAAGATTGACAGGATTAGCCGCTGCGCGGACGGCGGCAAGTCCGATTGGGTGGGGCGCTCCAGCCTCTTCCTTTCTTTGCGTCTCTGCGTGAGAAAAATACATGGGCTCGTGTCGGGATATCGGGTTATCGGGATATCGCCTTCAATGAAGAAAGCACCAGTCGCCGCTTGCGGGTCCTCTTCATTCTGATGAAGCAGCCACGAGTCGCTATAATGGCCGCGTGAAGCGGATAGACATCCATTCGATAAAGGCCGAGGTGGCGGACAACTTCCTCCGTCGTGCCCGTGGTCTTCTTGGGCGCGACGGGCTGGCGTCCGGCACCGGCATGCTCATCCCCAAGTGCAACGCCATCCATACGCTTGGCATGCGCTTCCCCATCGACGCTGCGTTCCTGGACCGCGACGGATGTGTCGTGCGCGATGTCCGTGACATCGCCCCCGGCCGTCTTTTCGTGTGGGGTGGATGGCGCGCGCGCCAGACGCTTGAGACCCAGGCGGCCTCGGTCCGGGCGCGCGCTGGCATCCACGCGCTTGTCGCCTCCGGCATGTGCGATGGGGCGGTGTCCGCCGAGGCCCTGGGCGGACAGGTGATGGCGGAAGGTGTCCGCGTTTCGCCGTCCGGGTCGGCCCCGGTGTCAGGGACTACGCCATTCAACCTCGGTCCTGCCGGGCATATCCTTTTGGCGGTCCTTTGGTCCCTTCTTGCGGCAGATGGCGAATTGGGGCCGGATGCCGTATTCACGGACTTCGCGATGATGCGCAGGACCGTGGAAAAGGCTACGGGGCTAGATCTCGCAAGCGCGGTGCGTGAAAGGGTCCTGCTACCGCTAGGCATGGCGGACACCGTCGTCTCTTGTGAAGGAGCCGACGGTTTTGTCGCATCCTCTACGGTCGCGGACATGCGCATCCTCCTCGCGGACATGATCCGCTGTTCACGCTTCCCTGCGGCATGCTACGACATGCTGTTCGGCATTGCACCCGGGCTGAATGGCTCATCACCTCAGGCGGATGGGCGAGGTCTTTTCTCCGAGAAGGCCATCGTGATTTCCGGGTCTTCGGCGGCGCTGGCTGCCGATCCGGTCCGCGGCCGCGCCGCCGTCATACTATGCTGCCGCGAACGAGGCGAACCATCGCCAACCGATGGTCTTGTCGCGGTCCTGTCACACCTGTGCTTTGGATAGGGCGGCAAGGGCTATCAGCCTTGCCGTTTCCACGGCAGCGGCACGGATGCGCTCCCGCGCCCCGCGCGAAGGATCGTCGGGATCGAACAGTCCATGCGCTATCGGCACCACGGCGTCTATGCCTATGGCATGGACGGCTTCGTATCCTTCGCCCACGCATCCGCATATCGCCACGCAAGGGATGCCAAGGCGCTTTGCCACGGATGCTACTCCAGCCGGTGTCTTGCCGTTGGCCGTCTGCGAGTCCATCCGTCCTTCGCCCGTCACAACGAGGTCGCACCCCTTGAGGCGTTCGGCAAGCCGTACGTTCCTTGCGATGAGCTTCACCCCGGATTCGAGCTTTGCTCCACAGAAGGCGACGAGCCCGAATCCGAGACCGCCTGCGGCGCCGGCTCCTGGGGCGTTCGGATCGGTTGTCCCGCGCAGGTCACCAGTCCGCGCCGCGATGTCCGCGAGGTGCGCAAGCGCCTTGTCGAGGACTGCCACGCCGCCTTTCGTCGCGCCCTTCTGCGGGCCGTAGACGGCGGACGCCCCGTTCGGTCCAAGAAGCGGGTTCGTCACGTCGCATGCGGCGCGTATGCGCGTTTTCGCGATTCGCCCATCGAGCCCGGAGGTGTCGATCGCGGCGAGCCTTGCCAGCGCCGCCGCGCCATGCGGAAGAGGCTTGCCTTTGGCATCCAGCAGACGGATGCCAAGGGCGGATGCCATTCCCGCGCCGCCGTCGTTCGTTGCGCTGCCGCCTATGCCAAGGATGATTTCGCGGGCGCCGAGGTCGAGCGCGGCCTTCATCAGCTCGCCCGTTCCGAAGGTGGTGGTCCGCATTGGGTCGCGTTCATCTGGCTTTAGAAGCGGGAGCCCGCTTGCGGCGGCCATTTCGATGACGGCGGTGCGCGAGACCTTGTGGTAGGCGAACTCCGCCTTGATGGGGCGCATGAGCGGATCGTGCACGTCCGCCATGACTTTCGTGGCACCGACGCTCGCGGCCCACGCATCGACCGTCCCTTCGCCGCCGTCAGCCATCGGGATCAGGAGCATGTCCGCGTCCCTGAAGACCTCGCGGAAGCCCTCGGCCATGGCTTCTGCCGCCCCCTGCGCCGATATCGCCCCCTTGAACGAGTCCGGGGCTATCGCAATCCTTACGCCTCTCTTCTGGCTGTTTCGCATATCCGCATTCTAGCAGAGGGGGCGGGAGGAGGGAACAGGGAATAGGGAATAGGGAATAGGGAAGAGTGGAAAGTGATTGGGGAAGATGAGAGGGGGGCGATGTCTGGAGGGGTGCCATCGGTAAACTTTGGAAGATTTCAACCTGTCATGCGGTGGTATGATTTAATCACGCTGTTTTCCGGCATCGCATGTCGCGATGCGGGATTGCCGGCGGAGGTGTTTTGAAATGGACAGGGAATTCTCGATACTCAACGCATACACCGACCACATGGTCCTGCAGCGTGAAATGCCGATTCGCATAGCCGGCACGTCCGCGGCGTTCGAGCCGGTGGTCGTATCCTTCGACAGCGATGACCGGCGCGTCCGCGCCAACGCCGATGGCGTCTGGGAGGTCGAGTTCGCCGCGCGCAAGGCCGGCGGTCCGCACACGATCTCCGCCAAGGCCTCGGCCGGCGCGACGATCATCCTCTCCGACATCCTCGTGGGCGAGGTCTGGTACGCCTCCGGGCAGTCCAACATGGAGTTCCCCGTTTGCGGCGGGAAGTTCTACTCCCTTCCCGACGGCGAGAAGGTCGCAGCCGAGGCGAACGATCCGCTTACACGCATACTTGTGGTGCCGAAGGCCGTGGCGCCGCGAGGCCCTCAGCTGAACATGTCGCGTGGCGAATGCGCTAGCGCCGTCAAGGAGGTGGGCGCGGCGCCCCGCTGGCGCCTGGCAGACAGCCGCGAGGGCGTCGCCAGCTGCAGCGCCGTCGCGTACCTTTTCGCCCGCCATCTGCGCAAGATGCTTCCCGGAGTGCCGATCGGCATAGTGTCATGCAGCTGGGGCGGCGCGATGATCGAGCCGTGGCTCAGCGAGGACGCGCTTCGCCGCCACCACTTCGACAAGACCCTCGACCACTATCTCTCCCACCGCGACTATGCCGACGGCGATGCTTCCTCGGCGGCGCGCAAGGCGGCCAAGGCCAAAATGGACGAAAACAGGCGGAACTTCCTCAAGTGGCTTGCTAAGTTCAACGCCACCGATCCGGCCGCCACGCGCGCGGCGAAACGCGATTGGGCGAAACCGTCATTTGACGACTCCTCGTGGTCCAGGGGTGTTCTGCCCGTCCTCAAGGGGGCGTCGGAACCTGGCGTGATCTGGTACCGCCAGGACATTGACATCCCCAAAGGGTGGGGCAAGGCCGGAGCCACGCTACGGTTCTCCTGGGCGAACGACACCGACGAGACCTTCTGGGATGGCGTCGTGGTCGGCCGGACTACCGTCGATACACAGGACTACTGGGCCGCCCCCCGCACCTACGACATCCCCGCGGAGGCCTTGACGCCTGGTCGCCATGTGCTCGCGGTGCGCGTCTCCAACCACTTCTGCGTAGGCGGACTTTCCGACGACGCCCGCATCGTCAACGCCGATGGCGAGGTCATCGCATTCGCCCACGACGGCTGGCGCGAACGGGTCGAGTTCCGCCCCAAGGCTTCCATAGGCATCCGTCCCCCTGTCTTGCCCCCTGGTAGCGAGGACTGCTTCTTTATGCAGCTTCCGACGACAATGTACAACGCCATGTTCGCGCCGGTATCGCGCTTCCGCTACCGCGGCATGATCTGGTACCAGGGATGCAGCAATGCCGGCTCGAAGGAATACGCCAAGCAGGAGCGGGCGCTTATCGACTGCATCCGCCGCGCAACGCGCAACAAGGATATGGCCTACCTCAACGTCGCCCTTGCCGCATTCAGCAGGCATACCCCGGACAACAGGCTGCCGGACGACTTCTGGAAGGACCTCCTGCCATCTGAAAGCAACTACGCCATCGCGCGCGAGCAGCAGCTGGTGATCAGCGCCCGCGACCCGCTCGCGGGAACGGCGAGCGCGGTCGATGTGGGTGACCACTCGGACATCCACCCTGCGGACAAGGAGACCGTCGCCCGCCGCCTGGCGGCGCTCGCGGGGCGCATCTGCTACGGACGCAAGGGCATCGCCTCCGGACCGCGCTTCGCCAAGGCCGTCCGCGAGAATGGCGGCGCCATCCGCGTGTCCTTCACGGACGTCGGCGGCGGCCTGAAGGTGAAGGGCGGACGCGGCTTCGGACCGCAGGCCTTCGCTGTGGCATCGGCAAAGGGACCCTGGGTCTGGGCCGACGAGGCGAAGCTTGAAGGCGACACTGTCGTCGTCCGATGCTCCACCGTGCCCGATGCGCGTCGCATCCGCTACGCTTGGGCAGACTACCCGCCATCAGTGCGCCTCTACAACAAGGAGGGCTTCCCGGCCTTCCCGTTCCAGGGCGTGGCGAAGTAGCGCTGGAGGAATGGCTATTTGGCGCGGCTGGCGGCCAAACGGTCGCTTGCGACGGCCACGACGATTATCAGGCCGACCGCGACGAGCTGTATCTGCGCGACGACGCCCAGCAGCGTGAGCCCGTTGCGGAGGAACGCTATGAGAAGCGTTCCGATCAGCGTGCCGAGCATCGTCCCGCGTCCGCCGTTGGGCGAGCAGCC
>JAFSZJ010000072.1 GCA_017458965.1 Kiritimatiellia bacterium
CCCAGAGATCGCGCATTATTGGGCGGCAATCCCTCAAAGGGTCAACGCCCCCCAGTCGATCTCTCGGCCGGTGGCGGCGGAGGCTTCGAGGCGGCGGAGGTATTCGTCGCGCGGGATGTACGAGGCGCCGAAGCGCGCCATGTGGTCGGAACGGGTCTGGCAGTCGATCATCGCGCAACCGGCGGCGAAGAGCGCCGGCGCGAGCGTCGCGAATGCGCACTTGGACGCATTTGGCGCCATGGTGAACATGGACTCGCCGCAGAAGACGCCGGAAACCGATACGCCGTAGAGCCCGCCGACGAGCTCGCCGTCCCGCCACGCCTCGACCGAGTGCGCGTGGCCGGCTTCGTGGAGCGCGATGTAGCCACGGCGGAGACGGTCGTTGATCCAGGTGCCGCCATCGGCCCTCGGCACGGACGCGCATGCGGATATGACGCGTTCGAACGCCTGATCGACCGTGATCCGGTATGGATGCGTCTTGAGGATGCGGCGCAGCGACTTTGGCATGCGGAAGTCGCCGGGCAGAAGGACGAAGCGCGGATCCGGCGAATGCCAGGTGATGTATCCGGCGAAGGTGGCCCAGGGGAAGATCCCTCCACGGTAGGCGGCCAGCAGCCTGGGGACGGAGTAGTCGCCGCCTATGGCGAGAAATCCGCTTTCCGTCGGCTCCGCGAGGCGCGCTGGCGGGAAGGGGGAGTCGCCACTTATCCAGAAGACTTGCACCTAAATGCTCTCGACGGCGGCGCCGAGACCCTGCCTCATGAGGGCCGCGGCGTGCTTCTCGGCCTGCTCGCGCGGCTCCACCTCGGCGATGGCGCGGCCATGGACGTGCGCTTCGAGCGCGATCTTTTCGGCAAGCCGCATGCCATGGCCGAAGATCGCCATGAGGCAGGCGATGACATGCTCGAAGGTGTTCACGTCGTCGTTGAACAGGACGACCTGGGCATCCCAGCCCGTGCCAGACCCGGACCCGTCGTCGGGCCGAATCTGCGGCGACTTCTTCCTGACCGGCGGCGTCACCAAGGGCATTGCCGGCACTCTGTTTTGAAAACCCCAAGCATCATGGCATCCGAACTATCTCAAATCAAGGGCGTGGACATCCGCTCCGCCAAGCATACGGGATCGTCTAGCCCTTGCGCCAGGCCTTGAAGACGGACCAGGAGGCGAGCGCGCGGGCGTAGTGGCGTCCGCATTCGGCCTCGTCGAATGGGTTGCGCTTCTCGCCGTCGTAGCGGTCGCGGATGTCGCGGACAACCATCTCCGCCGCCGCGAAGTCGCCTGTCTGCGCGAGCCACGCCGCGACGACATACTCGAAGCCGGTCATCGTCTCGGGGTAGTACGGGAAGGGCGTCTTGGGCCTGCGGTCCGGCGGATACCACGCCATGACGAGCGAGCGCTCGCCGAAGAGCGTGAAGTCGCGCATGTGGTTGAAGAGCTGGACATCCGCCTCGCGGCGGTTGCGGCGTAGGATCGTGTCCATGGCCTTGCGGGCGTGGGCGAAGTCCGCGACCGGCTCAAGCCCGACGGCGCGCGCGGCGTAGTCGCCGACGAGCTGGTCGATGAGGCAGCCGGGGCCAAGCTGGAAGTCGGGGTTCTTCGGGTCGGCGTATTCCGTGCCCTTGACCGTGGTCCATGGATGGAACTCCCGATCAGATGGCATGACCTCGTGCTCGTAGTAGTCGCCGTTGAAGAGGTTCGCCTCCGTCCAGGCTGAGCCGCCCTTCCGGAGCGCGGCGCACTTGGCGGAGAAGGACTTGTCGGCGTCGAACCTCTCCGCGAGGCGCTCCATAGCCTCGAGGGCCGCGAGGTACAGGAACTCCATCTGCGGGTTGGGGCCGAAGTAGTTGACGTCCATGGTGTTGTGCTGGCAGCCCTCCATGACGCCGTCCTGGTCGGCATCCCATCCGCCCTTGACCCAGCAGAACTCCATCGCCTTGCGGACGAACGGGTACAACCCCTCCATCCAGGCGTCGTCGCCGGTCTTCAGCCAGCATTCGCAGGCCTTTACGATGCACTGCATCTGCCCGTCGGCCGCGGCGCCGCCATGCATCCTGGAGTTGCGGTCGATGGGCTGGCCAATGCGGAACGCGATGGCGCCCTCGTCCGTCATGGCGTGGCGGAACTCGAGGTCGCGCATGTCCTTGGCGAGGTTTGGCCAGATATCGACGAGGGCATGCTCGTAGCCCCAGACATGGGTGCAGTTGCCGTAGCATGAGCCGAAGGTGTCGCCGACGCCCTCCCAGCCGAAGAAGTGCCCGTCGGCCGTGCGGAAGCAAGTCGGGGAGCGAAGCGTGGAGATATTGAAGAGCGCGGCCTCCTTGACGGCGTCCGGCACCCCGGCGGCGTCCGTGACCGAGCGGACGAACTCGACGGTCTTCGCCTCGAGCTCGTCCAGGCGGGCGAACAACGCCTCGGCGGCCGAGAGAGCGGTGGGCCATGTCTCGCAGTAGTGGTTGCCGACATGGTTGATCCGTTCGTACATGCCGTTTTCGCACCACTCCCACTGCGTGCGGTTGGGGAAGCGCCACGAATAGGCGAACGGGACGGCCTTGCTTTCGCCCGGCCGCAACTCGATCGCCACCGCGATCGTCCCGAAGCGGCATTCGCGCGCGCCCTCGCCGTTGACGACGTCGCCATTGGACACGAGACGCCGCCAGAACTGGTCGAGGCCGTCGCTCCAGCCGGCGTGGCGGCTCTTCGCGGCGACGGACACGACACCGGCGTCGGACGGAACGCTGAGCGCGAACTCCCCGGTGTCGCGGCAGAGAGGCTTGTCCGTATCGGGCTTGTCGGCGTTTCCGTGGAAGACAACGCCGCGAAGCGACTGCGACAGCGCCTCCTCCTGCGACACCTCGCCACCGCACGGATTGGGCATGGCGGCGGCGATGGTGACCTTCAGCGGACGACCGGAGGTGTTGACGACGCGCCAGCGCAGAAGCGCCACCGGCATGCCGCTCGCCTCCTCGTCGCCCTGGACGAGCGGGTTCATCGCCTCGAGCGTCGCCACGAGCGGTACCGACGGATCGGAGAGCACGACCTGCGCCAGCGGGTACGCGGCCTTGAAGACGCACGACGAGAAGCGCGGATAGCCGTGGTTCGGGACGGGGCAGCCGAAGGCGCCTTCGTAGAGCGTCTTGTCGATGGGCCCTTCCAGAAGACGGGCGCAGACCTTGCCATCGGCATCCTCCGTTCGGACGACGAAGGCGGGATGTATGGCGTCGCGGCTTGGGATGTGCTCCGTGTCTGCCCTGTTCCTGATCTCGAATCCGCGCATTCCGCCGCATCCGGAAAGCAGGACCACGCCCGTACCGATGCCGCCTAGCGGCATCCGCACACGGCGGAGCTTTTCGCCCCGGTATTCGCGCAGGACCGGCCACGTCATGCCGTCGGCCGACGATCCCATGGCGTTTGAAACGGCCGCGCGGACATCGGCAAGCGGGAGCCCCGACCGCATGGCCGCGGCTGCGACATCCTCGAATTCCGGCTTTGATCTGGACATCCCATATCCCTCCGCTGTCTTAACGCGCACCGGCCCGAAGGCCGTGCCAACGCTGGAGGTCCCCCTGTCGAGGACCGTCCGCCGCATCCGCGTCTCGCGGACGCCAAGAGTCGTCGTATGCCTCAGCATCGCCGCGACCACCTCGTCATGGCGCTCGTCACGGCACAAGGCGACGAAGATCGTTCCGGGGCGCCCTTTCTTCATGAGGGCGGGGACGAGGCTCACGTCGACGGCGCCGGCATCGAGGACGCGCGACGACGCGAAGGCCATGTCCTCGGCCGTCATGTCGTCGATGTTGCACTCTATACGCCAGATGTCGCCCTCGGCGGACTCGTTGGAGTCCGTGGCCATCTCCTCGCCCAGCATGGCCCGCACGATGTTGGCGCGGCCCTCGAACTCGCGCCGGCCTGCGCCGTTGCCCACGCCAAGGACGCGCATCATCGGCATCCTGCCGAAGCCGTCCGCGAAATGGCGGACGAGGGCCGCGCCCGTCGGGGTGCAAAGCTCTCCTTCGACCATGCCGTCGGAATACGACGGGACGCCTTCGAGAAGGTTCGCCGTGCAGGGGGCGGGAACGGGCAGCAGGCCATGGGCGCAACGGACGGTGCCGAAGCCGACATGGACCGGCGAGACGATCGTCCGCGACGGGGCCAGGAGATCGTGGAGACAGGAGAACGCCACGACGTCGGCTATGGCGTCGAGCGAACCGACCTCATGGAAATGGACGGCGTCGGCAGTCGTGGAATGGGCCTTGGCCTCGGCCTCCGCGATCAGCCGATAGACGGAGCGTGCCGCGTCCCCCACCCTGTCCGGCAGCCGCAGCGAGTCGATGATGGCGAGCGCCTCGGCAAGGGAGCGGGGGTGATGATGGTGATGATGGTGGTGGGCCTCGTGCTCGCCGTGTCCGTCATGGTGATGATGGTGGTGATGGTGGTCCGACGCCTCCTCCTCGCCATGGACGAGGACGGACAGATGCGTCGCGGCGATGCCGCACCGCGACACCTTCTCGCGGACGAATTCGACGCCGGGTATCCCGATGGCGTTTAGCGCGGCGATTGTTTTGCCGGGGTCGGGGACGAGTTCAAGAAGTGCGGCGGACAGCATGTCGCCGGCGGCGCCCATGCCGCAGTCGATGAAAAGCGTCTTCATCATTTGATTCCGATGTGGTTGATGCGCGAGGCCAGGAAGCCCGCGCCGAAACCGTTGTCTATGTTGACGACCGATATGCCGGCCGAGCAGGAGTTGAGCATCGAGAGGAGCGCGGAAAGGCCCTTGAAGGACGCGCCGTAGCCGACGCTCGTCGGGACCGCTATCACCGGGCATGCCACGAGGCCGCCGATGACGCTGGCAAGCGCCCCCTCCATGCCTGCCACGGCGACGATCACGCTAGCGGAGCGCAGGTCATCGAGCCGCGCCATGAGCCGGTGTAGTCCGGCCACGCCCACGTCACGGACGCGGAGCACCTCGTTGCCGAGCGTCTCGGCGGTGACTGCGGCCTCCTCCGCGACGGGCATGTCGCTCGTGCCTGCCGACACGACGGCGATACGCCCATGACCGCCTGGCGCCTTTGCCTCGCCGACGCGGATCAGCCGGGCGTCGGGGAAGTACGTCCCCTGCCCTCCCATGAGGCGGCGCACATCAGCCGCCTTGGCGGCATCGACGCGCGTGGCGAGAAGCGGACTCTGCCTGGCGGCGGCGAGACGCCCCAGGATGGCGGCGATCTGCTCCGCCGTCTTCCCTTCGCCGTACACGACCTCGCTCACGCCCTGACGGCCGAGCCGGTCGAGATCGACGTTCGCGAAGCCGGAGACGGACATGCCGTCAAATGCTGGAATTCCATCCTCCATGACATCGCGATTCTACCATGCCTGTGACCTTGCGGCGAAGACGGCGCATACCCGTGGCTTCCGCATGCGCCCCGACAAGCCCGCTTCCGTTCTGCTAAACTGTTGTCCAACGCAAGAGGGCGTTTGAACCGACAAGAAGCATAACGATGAAGTGCAAGTGCGGCGTGCCACTGGTGTGGCGGATACTCATATGCTTTTTCCTGGGCGTGGTCCTGGGTTTGTCCGTCCCGGCGGTCATCAACGAGAGCGCGATGGAGAAGGTGCTGCAGTTCGTCGCGCCTTTCGGATCGGTGCTGGTGTCAATGCTGAAGATGGTCGTATATCCGATCATCTTCTTCTCGCTCATCCTCGGAGCTGCAAGCCTGCCGCTCAAGAAGTCGGGGCGCGTCGGCGGAACGGTGATCGTCTGGTATTTCGTCACCTCGCTCTTCGCGACGGTGTTCGGCGTGGCCATGGCCTTCCTGATGAATCCGTCCGTCAGGGCGGCGTCCGACACCGCCAGCCAGTATTTAGACGGCGCGAAGGCGATGGCCGGGAATTCCGGCGCGGCGTCGCTAGGCGACTTCTTCATCAACCTCTTCCAGAACCCCTTCTCGTCCCTTGCGAGCGGACATTTCCTCCCGATCATCATCTTCTCGATACTCTTCGGCTTCGCCGCGCGCTACATCCTCGACTCCATGCCCGAGAACGAACAGGAACACTCCGCCGTGGCGCTCCTCGTCAAGGTCTGCGACGGCGCGCAGAAGGTCGCCTTCAAGCTCATCGACTGGGTGATGCTCTACTTCCCGATAGGCGTCTTCGCCCTGACGTTCACCAACTTCGCCCTGCACGGCCCCCTGCTCTTCGGCCCGTACCTCCGCATAGTGGTGTGCGTGATGGTCGGCGTCCTGGCTATGATCCTCGTGGTCTATCCGCTCGCGGTGTTCATCTTCTGCCGTGAGAACCCGTACCGCCTCATCGCCCGCCTGCGCCAGCCGATACTAACCGCCTTCGTGACGCGCTCAAGCGCGGCGACCCTGCCGGTGTCCTTCAACGCGATGAACGAGATCGGCGTCGCCCGCTCGCTCTCAAGCTTCTCCCTGCCGCTCGGCGCGACGATCAACATGGACGGCGTGTGCGTCCATCTACCGGTCTTCGTCATCCTCGCCGCCAACATGTTCGGGATGAACCTCGGCGTCGGGCAGATCGCGTTCCTCGTCATCTCCATCATGTTCGCATCGGTCGGCGCGGGCGGCGTCCCTGGCGGCTCGGTCTTCCTGCTCTTCATGGTGCTTGAGAACATGGGGCTTTCACCGGAGCAGGTCGCGATGACGGTCGCGCTCGCGCTGGGCGTCAACCCGATCCTCGACATGTTCGAGACCTGCTGCAACGTGACCGGCGACAACGTCTGCACCTACATCGTCGCGAAGAAGAGCGGGCTGATCGGGACGAAGAACGCCTGATCGGTCGGGAAGGTCCGGAAAGTCTAGATGATCTAGAAAGTCTAGATCATCTAGATGGCCTAGATGGCCTAGATGGTCTAGATGGTCTAGATGGCCTAGATGGTCTAGAAGGTCTAGGACGACTAGGACGACTAGGCAGACTAGGCAGACTAGGACGACTAGAACGACTAGACAGACTAGACTGCTGATGCGGGCCGTCAATAGGTCTCGCGGAGATCCATGAGCGACAGGCGCCGCCTGAGATCCGCCGCCGTCATGCGCGTGGCGGGGCGATAGCGCACCGTGCGGCGTCCCGGCAGAACCGTCAGCAGGTTGTCGGAGAAGCGTCCCTTGGGATCGCCCTCGACGGCAAGCCACGCGAAGAAGGCTGGCGCCTTCGCGGACAGCGTGACGTCGAATGCGCCAGGCTCGTCCGCCGAAGGACGGACCGAAGCCACGGCGAGTCCGGCCTTCGGCAGGTCGCAGCGCTTCCAGACATCCAGGAAGACCGTGTTCTCGTGATGATAGGTCTTGCCCTGCGCGTCCGTTCCGTCCGTCACGATGTCGAGGAAAAGCGTCGCAGGATCGGGATCCGGATTGCCGACGTTTATGCCGCGTTTCGTACGGTCCGGGAGCGGAGCCGCGACCAAGGACGGGAGCTTCAGCGGTCGCGACGCTGCCTTGGCGAGCTTCTCGTGGAACTCCCACGACCCGACGGCGGACCCGTCCGCGACGCGGCGCAGCGTGACCGTGACCTTGGCATCCATGGCGAGAGGGAGATCCCAGACGAGGTGCGCCTCGATGCCGGCCCTCCAGCCGGGACGGAAGGCGAACGTCGCGAGCGGGGCGTAGAAGCGGCGGGCGGCATTGTGGAGCGCCTTCCAGCGTCCGCCATACTCCAGCGAGGACCAGGAGGCCACGGGCCAGTTGTCGTTGAGCTGCCAGAAGACGGTCCCCATGCAGTACGGGCGGAGCGAGCGCCAATACTCCGCTCCTGTGCGGATGGCCTCGGCCTGCTGCACCTGCGAGAGGTAGAGCGTCTCGGCAAAGCCCTTCGGCATCCGGAAGTACGCGCCGAACATCCCGAGGATGATGGAGTTGCCGGAGCCGTGCTTCTGGTGGACGTCCATCACGGACGAGAAGAGGTTGAAATCGCCATCGGCCTCGGAGGCGTATGTCCTGACGGTCTCAAGCGACGGGAAGGACTGGAAGCCGAACTCCGAGCAGAAGCGCGGACGATGGTTGTAGTAGGCGTCGAAGCGGGCGCCGCCATGCCAGACGGCCCAGTAGTGCGTGTCTCCGCGCCCAGAGTTGCCGTCGTTGTATTTGAAGTTGTCCGGCTCGGCGCATGGCGAGCTTGGCCAGAAGAGACGCGACGCGTCGGTTTCGGCCACGGCATCCCGTATCGTGTCGTTCAGGCGAACGTAGCGCTTGAGGCGGCGGCGGTACTCGGCCTTTCCCCAGCACCCCCACCCCACGGCGCCGATGCATTCGTTGTCGCCGCACCAGATGGCTATCGAGGCGTGGTCGCGCAGACGCCGCACCTGGCGGAGGACCTCCTCGCGGACGCTGTCGAGGAACTTGCGGTGCACGGGGTAGCGCATGCACGCGAACATCATGTCGTGCCAGAGCATGATGCCGAGACGATCGCATTCGTCGTAGAAGAAGTCGTCCTCGAAATGGCCGCCGCCCCAGACGCGCAGCATGTTCATGTTGGCCTCGACAGCGCTCGCGAGAAGATCGCGGATGCGGTCGGGGGTCTCATGGGCCGGGCGGGCGTCGCTTGGGATCCAGTCGGCGCCCTTGACGAAGACGTCCACGCCGTTGACACGGAACAGGAACGAGGCACCGTCGTGGTCCGGCTTGCGGACGACCTCTATGCGGCGCAGCCCGATGCCGCGCTCCACGCGCTGTCCGCCAAGCGTGACGCAAAGCGGGTAGAGGGGCTGATCGCCGTAGCCGTTCGGCCACCACAGCCTGGGGGATGCGACACGGTAGGTCGTGCGCAGCTCGAACGCCTTACGCGAGGCGGGTACGCGGCCTTCGACGACGCGCTCCTCGCCGTCGAACGCGACCTTCGCGCTGACGACGGTCCCGGGGCGCGCGCCTTTCGCGGGCAGTAGGCGCACGACGACATCGACGCGGCAGGAACCCGGACGATGCGTCTGCTCGCACCAGACGGCGTCCACGACGGCATCGTCGGCCCCGAACAGCGAAACGCCGCCGTAAATGCCGGAAGTGGGCAGGGCGATGCCCCAGTCCCATCCCGCGGAGCATTGGCTTTTGCGAAGGAAGTTGATGCCGGGGATGGATCCGTCGTTGCAGTTCGCCGCCTCGACAGGCGACGCCGACGAATCATGCTCGGCCATGGCGGAGCGCCGTGGCGAGGCGATGCGCACCTCGACCGTGTTCGAGCCCGGGCGCAGAAGACCGCGCACCTCGTAGCGCCAGCGCCGGAACTGGTTGTCGGCGGCTCCGGCACGGCGACCGTTGACGAACACCTCGGCCACGGTGTCTATGCAGTCGAACGAGAGATAGACGGCGCGATGGCCGAGGAGTCCGGGGGTGACCTCGAATTCGCGCGTGAACACCCAGTCCTTGTCCGCGACCCATTGGACCCGCTCCTCGTTGTCGCGCCAGTACGGGTCGGGGATGGCGCCGGCGGCCTGCAAGGCCGAGTAGTTGTCGCCGGGCACAGCGGCCGGCATGGGGGCGATGGCCGGATCGGACGCGCGAAGCGTCCAGACGCCGGCCAAATCGAGAACGGCGGAGCTTGGGGTGTTCATTTGAGGTCTAGCTGCTGATGCGACAGGCGAGGAGGTCTAGTCGCCTAGGAGGACGCGGGCCCACATCCACGGCTTCTTGACGGCCATGTCGCCGCGCTTGGGGCTGGGCCAGTAGACTTCGCGCGGATCGCGCAGACCCTGCACCGCGATGGTGAACATCATCTTGACGTGCTCGCCCTTCTTCGGGTTCCACCCGTGCAGGCGTTCCTTGCCGATGAAGATCTCCATGCGGTAGCCGGTGACGTCGCCCGCATTGTCCTTGACAAGCGAGAGCGCGCTGCGGATGCCGTCCTCGGGCTTGATGCCCTTGCCTTCCTTGTCGGGGCTGGACTGTCCCTTGCAGTTGTTCCAGAAGCCGGCGAAGACCCGGTTCTCGAGCGGCATCGGGCAGAACCAGAACTGGTGGTCGTCGAGGCTCCACTCCTTGCCTTCGGAGAAGTCGCCGTTGGAGCCGAACTGGAACTCGAGGCAGTCGGCCGCGCGCCAGAAGGAGTTCGGGTCGGACGTCTTGCACTGCGAGTCATCGAGGTCGAACATCATGTAGAGGCCGTCGTCGTCGTAGGCCATGTAGATGCGGCTCGTCTCCTTGTCGCCGCGCGGGCCGAGCATCCAGTTCGGGAGCTGGTACTTGGCGGCGTCCTTGGCCCACTCGCCGGGCTGGCCGTCGATCTTGATCTGGTCCTTGGCGACGCGGCGCAGCGTCCAGGCGCGCGGGACGATCGGGGCATAGTCGATGACCATGTCAGCCATAGCCGGGTTCGAGACGTTGAGGATCTCGAGCTTCGGGATGGCGACCTTCTCCGTGGCGGGGATGGCGGCGGACTTCACGAGCGTGAACTTGAGCTTCTGGACCTCGCGGGGCTCGAGCTCCTTCGTGCGCTGCGAGGCGGGGGAGACCTCCCATCCGTCGGGCAGGTTGGCGCGGAGCTCGTAGACCTGGTTCGCCGCGGACTGGTTGACGACATCCACGGTGAACGTGTGGTCGAACTGCTCGACGTTGGTCTTGGCGTAGGCCTGGGTGATGATGTCGATGTCGACGTACATGACCTTCTCGACGCCGCCGTTGGCGCCGATCACGCGGAACTGGCTCTCCTCGCGCGGAGCGCCGAGCGGTCCGACCACGTCGAAGCCGTAGTCGCGGTTCTCGACGACCCAGCCGTTTTTCGTCATGCTCTCGGGAAGCTCGACGCGGTAGGAGATGCCTTCCTTGCCGAAGTTGAGGAGGTGGAGCGGGATGGGTTCGCCCGAGACGTTGCGGACGAAGAACGGGCTCTCGAAGCAGAAGTCGATCGGGCACTGCTTGAGCCACTCGCACGAGGGATCGAGGCCGATGTACCACGTAGGCGCGATGTCGAGTTTGCGCTTGTCCGTCGCCTTGAGCTCAGCGCCGAACATGTCGTAGATCTTCTCGGCCTTCGGATCCTTGATGACGAGCTCGCGGTCCGCGGGCTTCATCATCGTGGCCTTCTCGTTAGGATAGAGCTGGAAGGCGCAGGCGACGAGCTTGCCGTCGGCGCGCTTCAGGAGGTGCGCCATGTGGTTCGGGCCGAAGTTGGCGTAGCCGAGGTACTCCATGTCGGCCGGCAGGAACGTGCGCAGCGCGGCGAACGCGGGGGCGACGGGCTTCGGGTCGCGGAAGCGGTCGAAGATGCCGCAGCCGTCGAAGAAGTTCATCGGGTTCGGCGTGTCGCTGTCGTAGTACCAGTACCAGAAGAGCTTGTCGATGCCGTTGCCGAGGGCGAGCACCCACTCGCGCTGCATGTAGGCGGCC